>SYLY01000276.1 GCA_005808475.1 Acidobacteriota bacterium | reverse complement strand
GACCCCGCCCTTGCCGCCTTTCCACTCGCCTCAGCCCCACGGCGCTCGTCCAAAAACGACTCGCCACTCCCGCAGGCCTCAAAATGCCGGTCCCAGCCGGAGATCCAATCCCGTGCCGCTTCGCGGTTGCGGAATCGCTGCGGGCAGGTGGCGCGTGTTGCGGAAATGGGCCCGGTTCGGATATACTCCGCAAGAGCGCTGAAGACCGTTCCGCGCCGCGCCCAGGGTGTCAGCCGGGTGCGCAAGATCGTCATGGACCCTAACTCTGAGGAGGCGTCGAAGTGTTGTTGAAGAGATTAGCCAAGCTGGCCGCGCCGTTGGCGTTGCTGGGCCTGTCGGGCAGCTTGTTCCTGGCCTTGGCACAGGAGAAGAAGGTCAAGGATCAGGCAGAGTTCGACCTGTACACCGCGGCCGCCAAAGAGACGGATCCCGCCAAGCAGTTGCAACTCCTGCTGCAGTGGAAAGAAAAATATCCCACCTCCGACTACAAGGAGGAGCGGCAAACCACGATGATCGGGACGTATCAGAAGCTGGGCAAGGCCGACGAGATGTGGAGCTCCGCGGTGGATCTTCTGAACATGAACCCCGCGAGTCTGGCCGCCCTGTACTACTTGACATCTTTGACCGTGAATCCCGCCAAGACCGAAGCTAACCGGCTGGACGTGGGAGAGAAGGCGGCGCGAGGACTGCTGGGCAAGCTGGACGATTTCTTCGCCAAGAGCAACGCGTCGGAAGACCAGAAAAAGAAGGAGCGGCTCGCCATGGAAACCATGGCCCGCCGTTCGATCGGCTGGATCCAGTACACTCGCAAGGACTGGGAGAAGGCCGAGCAGGAATTCGTCGGCCTGATCAAGGTGAATCCGAACAGCGGGCAGGTGGCGTACTGGCTGGGCGACACGATCGTCAAGCAGAAGAAGCCCGAACGCCAGATCGACGCGCTGTGGCAGTTCGCGCGCGCCGGCAACCACAAGGGCGAGGATGAACTTCCCGAGGCCGGCCGCAAGCAACTTCAGGGCTTCCTCGAGCGCAACTACATCAACTTCCACGGCGGCAAGGACGGGCTGGACGAGATGATCGCGCGGGCGATGAAAGAGCCCATCCGCCCCACCGATTTCGAAATCGAATCCGCCTCGGCCCGCGCCGCGCGCGAATACAACGAACTGCTGCAAAAGGACCCGCAAAAGGCCCTGTGGCTGAACGTGCGCAAGGAATTGGTGGGCGCCAATGGAGGCGAGTACTTCACTGGCTCGCTAAAGGAATCGGCCCTGCCCAAGCTGAAGGCCAAGGTGATCGCGATGATTGCGCCCAAAGGCGCGCCGAATTCGGTCAAGGAAATCGACATCGCGATTTCGACCGACAACGTGGCCGAGATCAAGCTGATCCTGGACGCTCCGTATCCGAACAAGGCGGAGCCGGGCGCGGAGATCGAGTTCGACGGCGCGGTGGCCAAGGCATTCACCTCCGATCCGTTCCTGCTCACTTGCGAGATCGAGAAGGCCAAGATCACCGGCTGGCCGGCCGCTCCTCGCGGAGTTCCGGCCGCCAGGCCCGGCGTTCGCAAAGGCGCCGTGGGCAAGAAGAAGTAGAACAGCCCAGCAATCGCGGAATCACACCCGGAGGGATCCCCCGTCCGGGTGTTCATTTTTTAGACGGCGAGTCAGGTGTAGCCTCGAAGTAGAAGTGGAGGAAACCCATGCGGACTTTGAGGTTTGCATCGATTCTGTTGGCGAGCGAGGGACTCCTCGCCCAGTCTTTGTTTTCCGATCGAGAGGCTGCCGGCGGCGTGGGAAGCGTGGCGGAGGCGCGGCGCGCGCGCGCCGTCCGCGTCGACCTCGGCCTGATCGGCCCTTCGGCCGCGAAGGCGTTGCGCCAAGGCGCCGCCGGTCCGCGCGCGGTGCATCGCGTGCAGTTCAATTTCTTCCCGGACGCCGCGCTCACGGCGGACCTCGAGCGTGGAGAGACGTTTTCCGGCGGCGCCACCACGACGTGGACCGGCGCGGTGGCGGGCGATCCGCTCAGCAGCGTCTCGGTTGCCGTCACCGGCGAAATCGCATCGGCCAACGTCACCACGGGCGACGGCCGCAAGTTCTTCCTCCGTCCGGCCCCGGATGGAGAGCACGCCGTTTACGAGATCGACGAGCGCGCATTCCCACCGGAAGCCGAGCCGCTCGTTCCGCCGGAGGACCCGGCGGGCAAGGCGGAGCCGGCTCGCGAAGCGGGCGCGCGCGCGGCCGACGACGGCAGCGTCGTCGACGTGATGGTCGTCTACTCGACCAACGCGAAAAACGCGGTGGGAGGCGCCACCGCGATGAACAACCTCATCGCGCTCGCCTTCACCGAAACCAACCAGGGCTACGCCAATAGCGGCGTGATTCAGCGGGCGCGGCTGGTCAACGCCACCGAGGCCGCGTTCACCGACTCGGTGGGGTTCAGCACCGCGCTGAACCAGCTCACAAACAAGACGGACGGCGTGCTCGACAATATCCACGCCATCCGCGACGCCAACCGGGCCGACATGGTGAGCCTGTGGATCAACAACTCGCAGTTCTGCGGGCTCGCCTGGCTGATGCGTCCGGAATCGGCGTCGTTCGAGCGCTCGGCGTTCAGCGTGGTGCATCACGGTTGCGCCACCGGATATTACTCGTTCGCGCACGAGATGGGCCACAACCAGGGCAGCCAGCACGATCGCGCCACGGCCAGCCAGACCAACGCGCAAGGAGTCTTCCCGTTCTCGTTCGGATTTCAGAACAGCGCGACGCAGCCTTACTTCCGCACGGTGATGGCGTATGCGTGCGCGTCGGTGAACTGCGCGCGCATCAACTATTGGTCGGCGCCGAACATCAGCTATCAGGGTATCCCGGCCGGCGTCGCGCAGTCGTCGCCGAACTCGGCGGACAACGCGGCGTCGCTCAACGCGACTCGCGTTACCGTGGCGAACTGGAGACAAGCCGCGGCCGCCGTCGCGCTCAATCCGACGGGCCGCGACGTGACGGCCGCGGCCGGAACGGGATCGGTGGCGGTGACGGCCGCCGGTGTCTCCTGGTCCGCCGTGTCGAGCGACACGTCGTGGCTGACGATTACCTCGGGCGCGAGCGGATCGGGAAATGGCACGATCAACTACTCGTTCACGGCCAACGCGGGATTCACGTCCCGTTCGGCGCGGATCACGGTAAACGGCGCGGTGTTCACGCTGAATCAGGCGGCGAGCGCCTCTTGCACCGCGTCGGCGATCTCGTTCGGGCAGACGATCAACGGATCGCTGGCATCCACCGATTGCCGCTCCCATTTGCGAGGATCGTCCTACTACGCCGACGACTACACGTTTTCGGCGACGGCGGGACAGACCGTGGTGATCACGCTGAACTCCGCGGCGTTGAACGGCTACCTGTATCTGCACGGACCCAACGGAGCGCTGGTGGCGCAGGACGAGAATACCGGAGGCAGCACGACATCGCGCATCCCCACCGGCAGCGGCGCGCTCTCGTTGCCCGCGACGGGAACCTACACGCTGGAGGTCACCAGTTCGGCAGGCCTCGCATCGGGCTCTTACTCGGTTGCGCTCGCGGCGGCGTCGACCTGCACGTACTCGCTGGTTCCGTCGTCGGGCGCGGCGCCGCCGCAAGGTGGCAACGGCAGTTTCCAGATCAACACGCAGGCGGGCTGTGTGTGGTCGAGCGACACGACATCGCCCTGGATTTCGCTGGCGGAACCTCGTTCCGGGACGGGAACCGGGACCGTTTCGTTCACCGCGGCTTCCAACTCCAACGCGGCGAGCCGCGCCGGATCGATCATTGCGGGCGGACAGACATTCAACTTGACGCAGGCCGGCCAGTCCACGTGCGCCGCCAGTCCGGTGCGGCTGGGAGGCTCGGCGAGCGGATCGTGGGCCTCCGGCGATTGTAGTTCGACCTTGCGGCCGGGTAGCTTCAGCGACAAGTTCACCTTCTTCGCGGCGGCTGGTCAAGCCGTTTCGATCACGGTCGAGTCGGCGACGGTGGACACGTTCATGGGCTTGACCGGCCCGGACGGAGCGTTCGCTCTCTCCGACGACGACGGCGGCGGCAACCTCAACTCGCGGCTGCCCACGCTGCATGGAGTGACGACGCTGCCGCAAACCGGCATCTACACGATCGAAGCAACCACGTTCGGCGCGGGCGACACGGGCAACTACACGGTCTTCGTCAACGCGGCCACGGGAGGCAACAACGACGTATCCTCGCAGGCGATCCGGCTCACCGAACCGGCCGTCTATTCGCAACAGGTGGGCCACGCGACGGTGACGACGGCGGAGCCGGTGACGAGTTGCACCGCCCAACGGAACAGTTTCACGGTGTGGTTCGACGTGGTCCCGACATTCACCGGCGTCCTTCGCGCGAGCACGGCGGGCAGCTTCTACGACACGGTGATCGCGGGCTACTCTGGAGCCTCCGGCTCGCCGGGCGGCGAACTGGCGTGCAACGACGATTTTTCCACTTCGACGCTGCTCTCGCAGATCGACATCCCGGTGACGGCGGGGCAGCGCTACTTCATCGAGGTGGCATCGTTCAACGACGGCTTCAACCTCAGCACGACGTTCCCGTGGATGACGCTGTCGCTCACGCCCGTCTACACGACCTGCTCCTACACGCTGAATCCCACGACCGGCGCGGCCGGAGCCGGCGGCGGATCGTTCACTCCGTCGCTGACGGCGGCGCAATCGTGCCCGTGGAACGCCATCACCCGGGACTCGTGGATCACCGCTCCGGCGGGGGGCGTTGGCAATGCGTCGCCCGCGATCAACGCCGGAGCGGCGCAGTTGTCGCGCACCGGTTCGGCGACCGTCGCCGGCCGCGTCTTCACGGTCGTCCAGACGGTGAGCGCCGGGCCCACGATCACGCAGCCCGCCTCCGGACAGACAGTCCCCGTTTCCGGCGTCACGTTCCAATGGAACGCCGTGAGCGGGTCCGGCGGCTACGGCTTGCGAATCTCGCAGGGCGCTTCCACTGTCTTCCAGGGGACGCTCTCCGGCAGCGGCAACACGAGCACGCTCGTCAGCCTGCCGAACGGGACCTACACGTTCTCCGTGCGGTCGTGCGCGGGTGGATTCGCGGACGCCAACTGCGGCGCCTATTCCTCGGTGAGCTTCACGGTGGCGCTGGGAACTCCCACCGCGGCGCCGTCGATCGCCGCGCCAACCAGCGGGCAGAACTTCACCGCTTCGACGCAGACGTTTTCATGGACGCCGGTTTCCGGCGCGGCGAGCTACGAAGTGCAACTCGACGACATGGCGGCGGGGGGCATCTCGGAACTGAATCTGGCGCTGTTCGGCGCTCCTCCCCCCACATCGACAATCTACTCGATGAAGGCGTCGTCGTCGTACCGGCTGCGCGTGCGCGCCTGCACGGCGGGATGCGGCGCCTGGTCGGCGGCGGTTACCTTCCAGGTAACGCTTCCGGCGGCTCCGGCCTCGGCGCCGAACGCGCCGTCGTGCTCGGTGGCTTCCGGCACGCGGGTGACCTGCTCGTGGAACTCGATCGCCAACGCCGACCTCTACCAGATCCTGGCGGTGCAGCCCACCGGCGGACCGGGCGGCGGCGCGCTCACCGTGGCCGCGCGGCAGGTTTCGTCGACGGGCGTCGCCGAGCCAGACCCGCTGATCGTGCCTTCCGGATCGGCGGGGATCGTCGTCCGGGCGTGCAACGGCAATGGCTGCGGTCCGTTCTCCGGCGCGGCCAACGCCACCGCGCCCGGACCGAACTCCGCCGTCCCGGTGCTGGGATCGCCGATCAGCGGCACCACCGTGGGCGGGCCGGACGTGTTCTTCTCCTGGAGCCGCATTCCGGGCGACACGGGATCGAACACGATCTACCGTCTGTACGTGCAGGACTTCTCCCGGGGCGCGGCCGCGCTCGACATCCTGACCACGAGCAACTTTTACGCGGCCAGATTCAAGGCCGGCGGCACGCGCTACGATGCGTTGGTAATCGCCAATCCGGGCGCGGCGAATCAGGCGCAGGGTCCGGCGGCTGGATTCGTGGTAAGCGGCAATAGCGCGCAATCGCCGACGATGGTGCAGCCTCGCCATCAAACGCCGGAGATCGGATCGACGATCGCGGCCGGCAACATTCAGCTCGGATGGACGCCAGTGCCGGGCGCGACGCTCTACGAGTACTTCGTGGCCGTGTCCGGACAGCCGGACGCCACCGTCCGCGGAGTGACGCCGGGGCTGGTGGTTCAGGTTCCGCTGAACGGACCGGCGACATTCAGCGGCATCGTGCGAGCCTGTCCCCCGGGCGCGAGTTGCGCGCAGGGATCGGACGCGGGTTGGGGACCTTGGTCGAACGCGCCCGGCCAAGGCGGCGTCACCACGTTCAAGGTCGCGCCGTAACGGTCACTTACGTTGGACGCCGCTGCGTTTCACCTGCGCGCGGCGGCGTCCTTCATCCAGATTCCTGGCGGCTTGCTCACGAGCGGCGTCGTCCACTTCGATCTTGTTACGGACGGTCCGCGCGCCGGCCAGCCGGGCAAGCCGCGTGGCGGTTCCCTTGTGTTGGATGACCTTGGTCTTGCCTTCGATGGTCGCGACGCCGCCCTGGACGCGGACCTGGAAGTTGTTCACCGAGATCTTGGATTTCGAGAAGCGCGCGCGAATCTCCTGCTCCAGTTGCGCGTCCGGCAGGACCGGGCGAGGCGCGGCGGCCTTGTTGGCGGCGGCGAATCCGGACAACGCCAAGGATGCCGCCGCTGCGAGACGAAAAATAGGTCCCATATCTGAATAGTGCGTTCAGGCCGGCAGGATTCTCACCCCCTGAAGTGGGGGTTGACGGCGTAATATGTGGCTCCCTCCAACGGATCGCGCAGGGTGAGGAGAGCCTCCACCGGTTCGGGCCGCCCCAAGGACGCCGCGAGGGCAGCCGTCGCCTCGACGAGAAGAACGCCGGCGAGTCCGCCGGTATCCACGGCGTTGCACATCCGGCGCAGCCGCTGGCCCAGACGCCGGTGGAGGCTGGAGCCGGCCTTCAGCGCGTCGCCGTGCCGTAGCCGCGTGCCCGCCCCGACCTCCTGGCCGAACCGCAGGATCGCCTCCATGATGCGGTTCTCGCCGTGGAGCAGCGCGGTGAACAGGCGCGGCATCCCGGCGATGTAGGCGAGCATTCGAGGCGTCCGGCGCTGCGAGTACTTTTGCGAGAGTTCCTTGGGCAGCTTCATCGCCGCGATCCTGGACGAGATGCGCCGCATCTCGTCCATCAAGGGGGGCAACATACCGTGGAGGGCCTCGCGGACTTCGCGTGGATCGGACACTTCATAGGAGAATTCGTTGCGGGCCTTGGGGCGGTACAGGCGCATCTGGGAGTAGACGAGGAACGTCCACGCCTCGATGTGCTCGTCGAAGCGCGCGCCGTCGATGAAGTACAGGTAGGGAATCCAAAGGCGCAACGCGGCTTGCAGCGCGCGGGAGACCGGCTGGAAGACCGTGTCGAAGGCAGCCATCCCCGGCTGAGGCGAGCTTCCCCAAATGTCGGCGCCGGATGTTCGAAGCAGCATCGACACTTCGAGGGTGGAGTGCTCCGGCCGGGCGTTGAGCCACGCGATCACGTCCCCGGCGGGCAGTTCGTGGCGAAGGAGAAGCGGTTCCAGTTGAAAAGCGGCGGCCCGGCGGTCCATCGAGGTCTCCACGCGCGAGCGCAGGCGCAAGCGGCCGCTCGATTGGCCGAGCGGGTTCGAGGACGCCCACGCGGCCAGGCAGGCGTGATAGAGATCGGGATCCTGGCAGAAGACACTGCCGTCGTCGAGGACCAGCGGATTCTCGGGCGTGGCGGAACCGCAGGCCATGTGGATCTCCACGCGAAGTTCGCCGCCGGGCGCTGGACCGGCTCCGGCGCGGTGGGCGGCCAGGGAGGCGGCCCAGAGGCGGCGGGCGGCTTCGAGTCCCGGGCCGGAGGGATCGATTCCGCCGGCGTTCACGGCCACGCGGTAGGGGGCGCGGTCGCCATCGATGCGGGATTCGAGCGACACCGGCGCCTTCTGGGGAATTTCGGTTCTGAATTCCCCAGGCATTCCGGGACCCCATTCTCCCGGCCAGTACCGGTCGAACACGAGTCTGGAAACGTTGTGCATGAGTCTCCTAGCGATTCGGAGTGAACAAGAACAGCTCACGGAGACGGCGCCGGAGCGATGAGAGCGGGCGGACACCCACACAGGATTTATCTCATAATTATATTCAATTTGTCAAACATTACACATCAATAGGAAGCCGCGGCCGTGGCGCGGGCGCGGCCTTCTTTAAATAATAATGCGCCCTCATTACCGGAAGATCGCGCGCTACCGGGCGGAATTTCAGGTAGCTTGGCGGATGTGGCGGCGAAGGCGGGCGGTCCACTCGGGGTACTTGACGCGGCGGTAGGAACGGGCGAAATCCGTCACGGCCTCCGCCGTGAGGACGGGAAGCGCCAAGCTGTTCGAGACGGGGCGGTATGCGCCGTCGTGGAGCGCGTACATCGTCACGGTTCCATCGGTGTAGCGCCAAACCTCCGCGACGCCGACGGCGGCGAAGATCGGGAAGCGGTCCAGCGAGTGGCTGGTCACGTCCACTTCGATGACGAGTTCGGGCGGAGGATCGACGGTGAGGTCGATATCGTCCTTGTCCCGCACGGCGCCGGCGTGGCGGAAGTAGAAGCAGGAATCGGGTTCGAAACCCTTCAGCAGATCCGGCCGCTGGAACGTGGTGGAGCCCAGGTGGCAGACATCCGTGCCGGTCTCTTCGGCCACAATCTCCACGATGCCTGCCAGGGTGCGGTTCGGATTGTCGTGCGCGGCGGAAACCACCATGATTTGCAACAGCCCGTTGTCGTAGGTCACCTTCGTGCCCGGCGCGTCTCCGAGTTCGCCGATGAGGCGCTCGTAGAGGCTCCAACTGATGTCGCGCAGAACAACGCGCGCCACCGGGTGAACGGTCGCGGCTGGCATGAGAAGGTCCTTTCGATAGTATACGAGCCCGTAGTGCTCTTGTATCGCTGCCGGGACTGGCGTTGATCTCACCCTACGATCCCGACGCCGCCTTGGCCTTGCCTGCCGGGCGGCCGGCCAGGATACATCCCTGCCTTTCGCAATCGTGCGTCGCGGCGTGCCCGCGCCCTTCCTCGATCAGCGCCTCGATATGCGGCAACGAGAAATCGAGCATGCCGGCGATGCCACCCAGATTCCGGGTAGACGGGTGATAGCGGTGTATCGTCAGCTTCCGGTACAGATCTCCGCCCTTGGCGCGGGCCGCGCCGGCCACCGAGTTGATGAACGCCGCCATGTTCAAGTCCTGCCGGATGCCCGACGCCACCACGGCCACCAGAGTCCGCTCGAGCACATCCAGCGTGTTGGCGGGTCCCTCCAGCCGGATCTCGCGCACGTCGGGGTTGAGGCAGACCAGATGAATCACGTTGGCTTGGGCATCGATCGCGGGGCTGAGCGGGGTGTTCATCACGACGCCGCCATCCACGTGCGCGGCTTCCTCCACGTGCACGGCCGGGAAGATGCCGGGGATCGCGGCGGAGGCGAGAACGGCCGCATGCGCGTTGGCGCGGCCGAGCGGAGTCCACCCGGGCCGGGTCCCACCGCCGGGCTGGTACGTGAAAAGGCGAGGCTGCCCCGTCTTCCAATCGGTGGCGGTTAATTTGATCGCCACCGGGCTCGACAGCAGCCGCGCGACGTCGATCGTCTCGCTCACCAGTTGCTTCATCGGCTCGGCCGAAATCCACTGGCCGATGTCGATCAGCTCGAGCATGCGCCGCGCCAACGGTTCGGAAGCGGAGGCGAAATGCGTCCACCGCGCCGCCGATCGCGCGGCCAGAAACGCGCCGTCGAGCGCCCAGTTGAGAAACGGCCGGACGGGGTCCTTGGTCAGGTAGGCGAGATCGAACGCCGCCGAAGGATCGCCGCGCAGCCGCATCACTCCGTTGTGGTGCATCGGACCGGCGATGCGATGCCGCCAGATCGAATCCAACTCGCGCACCGCCGCGTCGAAACCGGCGTGAAAGTTCGCTCCGAGAACCGCGGCGTTGTACGCGCCGGCGGAAGTTCCGCAGAACACCCGGGGCTCGCAGCGCCGGGCCAGGCTCGCCAGCACGCCCACTTCGAAGGCCGCCAGCGCGCCGCCGCCCGAGAGCACGATGCCCTCGCGGACGGGATCGGGCGGCGTCTCGATCGCGACGAACTCGAGGCCGCCGGGCTCGCGATACCACACCGCGCGGCCTTCGGGTCCCCGGACCGCATCGCCGATGGCCACGGCGCCGTTGGCGGCGGCTCGTTCATGGAACCCCGCTGGATCGCCGATGGCGAAGCTCAGCACCGCCGGAGACACGGCGGGACCGCGCACGATTCGAAGTCTGGTTCCGGGCAAATCGAACACCGCCGCGCCATCCTCGGAAGGCAGGCGCGTCAGGCCGATCGCGTTCTCGAGGAAGCCGGCCGTGGCTTCCGGCTCCGGCGCCGTCACTCGGAGCCACGGGACGCGTTCGACGAAGCTCATGACAACGTCAGGAATTCGAGCGGTAGTAGGCGATCAGATCGAGCGCGGGCGGTTTGTGACCCATCGTCCGGAGGAAGCCCACAGCCTGGCCGCGATGATGAGAGCCGTGATTCACCATGTGCAGCAGAATCTGCCACAACGGTTGCTGGTGGGGGTTCCCGCGGAGATCCTTGTAGGGAACCTGCGCGGCGATCGCGTCGTCCGTCAGCCCGGCGGCCAGTTGCGCCCACCGCTCCGAAAGAGCCGGCCACTCGGTTTGCAGCAGGGCGAGCGAACGGTCGGCCTCGTCGATGAAAGTCGAACGCGGGTTGCCGGTCACGCGCGAATACCAGATGCGATCGGCCGCGAACACGTGGACCAATGTGCCGAGCACGCTCTTGTCGGCCGTGGCGAAGTCGCGGTTCAGTTCCTCCTCCGAGAGTTGCGCGGCGGCCTCCACCAGCTTCGCGCTGGCCCAGGCCGTGTACGCCAGGTGCGCGCGAAGAACCTGTTGCCCCGGCATCTCAGTCTTCGTCCTGCTGCGAGGCGAGGCTGTTGATCACGTTGATGTCCTCGAGCGTGGTCACATCGCCGCTGACCGTATGCGACGTGACGATCTCGCGCAGCAGCCGGCGCATGATCTTGCCGGAGCGCGTTTTGGGAAGCGCATCGGTGAAGCGGATCTCTTCCGGCCGGGCGAACGGCCCGATCTCGTGCGCCACCCATTGGCGCAGTTCCTTGCCCAGCGTTTCGGGATCGCCGGCGCCGCGCTTCAAAGTCACGAAGCAACAGACGGCCTGACCCGTGATTTCGTGCGGCTTGCCGACCACCGCCGCCTCGGCCACCGCCGGATGCTTCACTAGCGCCGATTCGATTTCCATGGTGCTCAGGCGATGTCCGGAGACGTTCATCACGTCGTCGACGCGGCCGAGCACCCAGTAGTATCCGTCCTCGTCGCGGCGGGCGGCGTCGCCGGTGAAATAGACGCCCTGCACCTTGCCCCAATACTGATCCGCGTAGCGGTCCGGATCGCCCCAGATGGTGAGCACCATCGACGGCCAGGGGCGGCGGATCACCAGGTAGCCTTCCTGATTGGCGCCCTTGGAGTTGCCGTCCAGATCGATGATGTCGGGGATCACTCCGGGCATGGGCAGCGTGCCCGATCCCGGCTTCAGCGGCGTGGCTCCGGGCATCGGAGCGATCAGGATCGCGCCGGTTTCGGT
>SYLY01000275.1 GCA_005808475.1 Acidobacteriota bacterium | reverse complement strand
GACGTCTTCACCGAGGACCTGATCGAGACCTACATCGGGTACAAGAAGAAGAACGAGGCGGATGCGGTGCGCCTGCGGCCGCATCCGTACGAGTTCAGCCTCTACTACGACATCTGATCGCGGCGCGCGGCGCCGCAAGTCCACTTACAACCGGTCGGAAATCTTGTCGATGCCGGCCTGCGCGCAAGCAGCGTCGGCGTCGCCGCTGGGCGCGCCCCCTACTCCGATGGCCGCGATCACTTCGTTCCCCGAACGAACGGGAAGGCCGCCGCCGAGCGCGATCGTACCCTCGATGGAGCGGAGCCCGGGATTGGCTTCGGTACGCTGAATGAAGTCGCTGGACGGAATGCGGAAGGCGAGTGACGTAAAGGCCTTCTTCTTGGCGGTGTCGACGGTGTGCGGGCTTGTCGTATCGTCGCGCAACGTTGCCTTGATGTTTCCGCCCCGATCCATCACGACGACAGTGACGCGAAAGCCATCCGCCCGGCATTTTTCAACAGCCGCCAACGCAGCGTCAACGGCGAGTGTCAGCGAAATCTGCCGTTCGGGCAGCACCGATTGAGCCAGACAGGAAGAAGAGAATCCGGCACACAGGGCCGCGAGTGCAAGGTACGATGCGGTTTTCATCGACCCATCTTTGCACGGCAGGCGCGCTGATTCAACCGGCGGACTCGACAATTAACAAATGTCACTATTGACCCTCGACCGCTCACCCGGCGCCTGGGCGAAGTCCTCGAGCGCCGCCGCGGCGGTCACCGGAACGCCTATCGCGCCAGTTCCGCGTAGACGCGCCGGGCCTCGTCGAACTGCGCCAGCACGTGATCCTTCTCCTTGGTGGAGCGCCACCACGGCCACGCCAGGGCCATGCCCCGAAGCTTGGCCTCCCAACGCAGGAAATACTCGGCGGACGCCTTGTTGCGAATCTTGCCGTCTCCCACATATACGCGGATCGCGTTGGTCAGTGCCTGCGGATATTCGGCGTCGAGCCATCGATATTCCGGTCCCTCCGCGTACATCGCGTACCAGGCGCTCTCGCCGGCCGGAACACGCTCGCGTAATCCACCGGCGGGAACCGTCTTCCAGACTTCTCCATTGCGGTAAACCACCACTTTCGACAACGGCGCGATCGACGCGTAGGAAGCCTCGATCGTAACCGTTCCCCCGGAGCCGGGCAGGCGAATCTCCTCGCCCGGACCCTTGCCGTCGATCGCGAACCGCGGCACCGGACCCGTACTCATGATCGTGTGGCCCTTGCGCAGCCCTTCGATCCAGGCGGGTATGTCGAGCGTCCCCGAGCGTACGTAAGTCCGCACGGTGCCGATCAGCTTCGTCCAGTGGAGGCTCGAGATCGAGTCCTCGCCGCCGGACGGAGCCACCCGGAAATCGTTGTTCCAGGCGTGGAACAGCGGAATCAGGCTCGCGCGGTTCGACCCGGACCACTCGAGGCACTCGAACGTCCGGAGCGCCAGATCGACGCCGAATCCGCGCGCGATCGACATGTCTTTCTCGAGCGGATCGGTGTCGCCGTAGTAGGCGTGGACGTAGCCGTTCACCCCGCCCTGGGCGCGCGACTTGCGCAACATATCGGTGTTCGAGGGGTACAAACTCTCGATGCCCGTCCCCTCGTAGCCCGTCGCATAGGGCGAGATCAAGTGGTCGCGCAGCCCGAGGAAGAAGACGTGGCCGTAGAACGGCGGACGGTACTCCTGGCCGGTGTGCATCTTCACCAGCGGATCGCCGAAACTGGCCGGATTCTCACCGGCTCCGGCGAAATACTGCTGGTCGAGAATTCGGTTGTCCTTGTTGGCCACCTGATGCATGATGACTTCCATGCCCTCGGCCTTGGCCATGCGGATCAGGTTATCCGGCGTGTTATGCAGATTCCCGGCGTAGTTCATGTGGACGTGCGTCGAGCCCGAATGCCAGCCCCGCTTTTCGACGCCGGCCAGCGGCTTGGGCGCGAGCGTCACCTCCACGGTCTTCCCCGCGGCGACCGTGACCTCGGCGGTTGCGGGATGCATCTCGAATCCCTTCACCGCGGTGACCGTCAGCAGCCCGGGCGGCGCGTCGAACACCTCGTCGCCTTGGGTATGGATGGCCGGGATTCCGGCGCGGCCCCGGCGCACGTAAGCGGTATGCGGCGCGTACGACTTACCATCGGAGGCGGCGATGTGCAGCCGCGCGGGCAGGCTCTTGCCGGCCGGATCGGTCACGCGTACGCGCACGCGCCCCATCGGCTGTTTCCAGCGCATCTCGCGCAGATGCATCCGGCGCCGCTCGCCGCCATGGGTTTCGATCGTCCAGAGCCAGGGCAGGCCGCCCTCGTTCGAGACATACGCGATCCACTCCCCGTCGGGCGAAAAGCGCGGATGGAAATGGTCGTAATCGCCGAACGTCAACTTATAGGGATGGCCGCCGGCCACCGGGAGTACGTATAGGTTGTTGTATTGGTCGGCGGATCCGGACGTGGACGCGAACACGAACCGCTTGCCATCGGGCGACACGTGCGGCCGGGTCCGGTACAGCGACTGCTCCTGGTGGACCCGAACCGCGTCCTGCGCGCCGTTCTTCACGGCGGGCATGCGCCACACGTCTCCCGCGCCGAGCGGCGTGCCGCGGTTGGACACGAACAACAGTTGCTTGCCATCGGGAGTCCAGGTGGGCTGCGTGTGGAAGTCCCACGCGCCGAAGTAGAGGCGGTCGCGGGGATACTTGTTGTCGGTAGTCAGAGCCGTTTCGGGCCCGGACCAGCGGCCATCCGCGACCGGCCGCATATAAATGTTCATGTAACCGGACGGTTTGGTGGACACATAGGCGAGCGTCTTGCCGTCCGGCGCAAAGGTGGGGTCCACATAAACCTGGCCGTCCGAGGTCAGTTCGCGCGTCTCGCCGGTGGTGGTGTCCAGGATCTCGAGCTGCACGCTCCGCGCGTCGTCGTCCGCCGTGTAGACGATCCAGCGGCCGTCGGGCGACCATTCGGGCGAGGAGTGGTACTTGCGGCCGTGCGTCAGTTCGGTGGCCACGCCGGTCGCGAGTTCCACCTTCCAGATGGAACCGTGCATCGCGAACGCGAGGAACCTGCCGTCCGGCGACCAGTTCGGCCACCAGGGCGTCGAACTCGGCGAGGGCGGCAGATAGTAGTTCTGCATGTACTGGCCGCCTTGTTTGGAGGCCGAATATACCAGCGGATATCCGTTCTGCGCCTGCGGGAACGCGGGCAGCACGAACAGCGCGGCGGCGGCTAGCTGGAGACGCATCGATGGCTACTCCACTTTCCAGGTCTCGTCGAACAGGCCGGCGGCGGCGACGCGCCCCGACGAGTCCAGCACGGCCCAGTCGCCGAGACGCGGGAACAGCAATGCGTTGGTTCCCTTGAACTCGGCCTGGCCGAAAGTGTGGCCTGAGTTGAGAACCACATATCGATTCGGCGCCTCGGGATTCGGACAGATCATGACCAGCAGGTGGCTGGCCGACGGGAAGCTCTTCGAACCCACCTGAATCGCGTCCTTGCTCCAGCGGACTGGCAGCTTTCCGGCGATCCGCGCCAGGACCGCGTTGCTCGACGGGTCGCCGAACAGCACCAGATTGGCCTCGCGAGCCTTGGCGGCGCCGGCATCTTTGTCGTCGATCGCTCGCGGATCGCCGCGCAGCCACTTGGCGAAATCGGCGTCGAGCCGGTCCCGCCGTTCCGCCGCTAGCCTGGCCGGCGTTTCGTGCCACGGCGCGCCGGTGGGCTTCACCACCAGGAACGGTCCCTGGAACGCATCGTCGATCGGGCCCTGCAGCCCATGGCGCTTGCCAGCGACGGGGCCGCTCACGGCGGTCCATTTGCCGTTGCGCTTTTCGAACGAAGTGCCTCGAACGGGCTGCCCGTCGATGTCGGCGGCATCGGCGCCGCGAATGGTCAGGCGCCGAATATTCCGCGTGGTGAGCACCGCGCGGCCCCCGGAACGCTCGCCGTCGGCCTGGGTCCTTTCGTAGTGGCGCTCGAGCGCGTCGATCGTGAGCCAGTGGCAGCGGTTGTAGCGCGTCGTGTAGGTGACGAACGAGATCTTCTCGGGTTCGACGGGCGGGTCGGTGACATAGCGTTCGATGAACGCGTCCGATTGCCGTTTCGAATCGGGGTGCCACTTGTGGCCGGTCTTGTTTCCGATCAGGAACAGGGTGCGCAGGTCCGTGAGCCCCTCCTGCTCGAGCCGCAAGCGGATATTCTCCGATGCTTGGAGTTGGGGATCGTCCTCGCCTCCGTAGCCGACCGTGGGCACATTGAACGCGTTGCGGGAGTAGTCGACGGCATCGTAGATGCGCAGCGGGCGCTCGATGTAGCCGGGCAGATTCGACTGCTTGGCGTAGATCTTGGTCTCGGTGAATCCGGCTCCGGCCTCGATGGCGAGCCAACGGTCCGGGTAGTGGAGGCCGACGCCCCACGTTCCGGCGCCGCCCATCGAGAAGCCGCGCAACACGACGCGCTTCGGATCGATGTTGTAGCGCGATCTCACCGACTCGAACGCTTCGAACACGTCCGTCTCGCCCGACCAGCGGTAGGCGTTGTTGGTGCGGCCGAACACGTGCAACTCGATGTGGCCGGCCGGGATCGTCTCGGGCTTGATGGTTTCCTGTTGCGCCAGGAAGCTGACTTCGCTGAGCGTCGCGCCGCGGCCGTGCAGAACCAGGTCGAGCCGCATCGGCTGCGACCGGTCATACGAGCCAGGCACGGCGACGGCGTAGGGCTGCAGGCTGCCGTCGACCTTCGACCGGTACGCACGCGCCACGCGGCCGCCTTTTTGGCCGGGCCACGCCGCCGCTCCGCTCTCGAGTTCCTTGGCGCGCGCGACGCCCTTGTCGAGCACCGCGAGAGCCTGATTGACGTAGGAGCGATTGTAGAACTCCTCCGGGTAGCGGAGAATCCACTGGCCGGCCTTGTAGTAGACCTCGACATCGTCGAGCAGGCCCGCGTCCTTGACGTGGCCGCGGAGCATGGAGATGCGCTTGCCGAGTTCGGTGAGTTTGCCCGAAATCTGCTGTTTTTCGGCATCGGAGGGGACGTATGGGGGAGGTCCGGGCTTGGGCGCCTGGGCGGCGAGGGGCAGCGCCAGGAGGAGGGTGGCGAGTGTTTTGGAGATGGGCATGGCGTGGAGTCCGATCTCGTATTATAATGGCTCCTGTAGTGGCGCTATCGTCTAAGGGTTAGGACAAGGCCCTCTCAAGGCTTAAATACGGGTTCGAATCCCGTTAGCGCTACCATGTTTTCATACAGTTGCGGGTTTTGCGCTGTGATGCGAACACCGTCGTCACTTCGGATCGGGTTCACTGAACCCGGCGTCGCTCTTCCGGCCGGTTCTCATGCTGCGCCCGAAGCCGCATCGGCGGGCGGCAACCCGCCCCAGATCAGGACATCGGGGCACAAGTCGGCGCCGGCGGGCCAAACCAGCGTGCCGCCCTCGACACGCACTTCCCTAAATCGTGCCTCGTCGTTCCGGATCTCGTCGAAAACTGGACCTACCAACATTAGCCCGAGGTCTCTCTCGACTACGCGACCGTCGGTCAGAGTGAGTTGTACGCGGTAGTTGCCCAGCGGCTTCGCTTCCCGGATGCGAACTAATCTCATTTCTCCTCCTCAGTCTAGTGGGGCGATGGATTCCAAAGGCGTTCCACCACGAGCCCGTTCCCAATCCGCTCTCAGTTCCTGGCGATGAAGGGCTGCCCATTCGAGTACCAACGCCATGGCTCTCCTCGGGAGTTCGCCCCTCAGGATGGCGAGCGTCTCTATCTCAACAAGAGCCTCGTGTTCGCCATATTCGGCGTGGAAATGCGCCGGGCTGTGGTCTCTAAAGTACATTCGAACCACAATCCCAAAGAATCGGGTTACCTCAGGCATTTGTTCTCTTGATTCTACCTGCTCCGCAGGCCCAGCGCTGAAGCGGCATCGGCCACATCGGCCCGAGCGCGGCGGTCTCGCAACCGCCCAGTGAGCCACGACTGCGCTGTGACGCCGGCGGTTCGTGGCGGTGTTTCGGACCATTGCGGAATGCCAACTGGACCGTACCGAACTGGCAGCCGTCGGGTTCGAATCCCGTTAGCGCTACCAATTCCTTCCGCGGCCCGCGGATGTATTACGGGCTCGACGACACTCTCCCACGCCCCGATCGGTTCCGTTCGCCCGTCGCCGCGCCGAACGGTCTCCGTCCGATCATAGCCGGAATTGCCGCACAATGCAGGCATGGTCTCCCTGGACACCTTGCGCTCGGAACGGCGGGAGGAAATCCTACGGCTAGCGGAACGGCGCGGCGCCCACGATGTGCGTGTGTTCGGCTCGGTGGCCCGAGGGGAGGCCCATGAGAACAGCGACCTCGATCTGCTGGTTGCGTGGGAACCAGGCCGGAGTCTGATGGATCACGCCGGGCTTGTCGAGGATCTCCAGGAGTTGCTGCGAATGAAGGTCCATGTGGGGACGGAGAAGTCGCTCCACTGGCACGTACGCGACTGGATCCTCCGCGAGGCGACTCCGCTGTGAGGGACGACCGGCTGTACCTCCATCACATGCTGGAGCGCTGCCGCCTCATCACCCGCTTCATCGGACCCGGGAGGGAGGCCTTCCTGATGTCCGACCAATTGCAGGACGCTGTCATCCGGAACGTCGAGGTGATCGGCGAGGCCGCCAAGCGGGTTTCGGCGGACGCGCGCGGTCGCCTTGCCCAACTAGACGGGAAGGCCATCTGTGGCATGCGCGACGTCCTGATCCACGACTACATTGGTGTCGACTTGGATGAAGTGTGGAACGTGGCCAAGCTCCGGATCCCGGAGCTACAAGCGGTGCTGGAGCAATTCCTCGCCCGCGAGGGGCCTTGGCCGCCGCCAGGTTGATGACGTCTCACGCTTACTACGCGGGCCGGCCCGCCTCTAACGGCGGGTGATATGATTCGGACACGCATGCCTCGCCTCGATCGACGCTCGCTCCTGACAGCTTCGGCAGCCTCGGCTGCATTGACGGCGGCGGACGCGGCGCCCGTGCCGATCATCGATACTCACTTCCACCTCCACGATCAGACGCGTCCGCAGGGCGCGCCCTATCCGTTCACGCCGAACCAGCCTCCTGTCCTTCCCAAGGACTTCCGCGCATCGGCGATCCCGTTGGGCATCAGCGGAGGCATCAAGGTGGAAGCGAGCCCGTGGGTGGAAGACAACCTGTGGGTGCTCATGGTCATTCACGACGAACCGATGATCGTGGGGATGGTCGGCAACCTCGATCCGTCCAAGCCGGAGTTTCGCGAGTACCTGGAACGTTACCACCGCAACAAGCTGTTCCTCGGCATCCGCTACGGCAACATCTGGCCCGGGCACGACATTGTGGCGCAGGTGCGAAACCCGGACTTCATCGCCAACATGAAGTTCTTCGCCCAGACGAGGCTCACCTTCGAAGCCGCCAACCCGCGGCTCGACCTGGTGGAGGCGACGCTGCGGCTGGCCGAAAAGGTTCCGGATCTGCGCATCGTGCTCGGACATTTGCAGGCGCTCGCGCTGCCTGCCGGCGCGGCGCTGCGCAGTTACCGGGCGAACCTCGAGGAACTGCGCCGCCACAACGTGTTCGTCAAGGTTTCCGGCCTGCACAATCCGCGACCGACGCAGCCGCGGCCGAAGCCGTTCGAGCCGGCGGTGTACCGGCCGGTGATGGACTTCATCTGGGACATCTTCGGAGAGGACCGGCTGGTGTACGCGGGGCGGAACAAACAGGCGCTCGACATCCTGATGGAGTACTTTCTCGACAAGGGGCGCCCGGCGGCGGAGAAGTTCTTTTGGAAGAACTCGGTCCCGGCATTCCGGTGGGTGCATCGGGACCCGAAGCAGCCCAAGCCCGGCCTATAGCAGCGGGACCTCCACCTCCTGGCCCTTGCGGTCCGCCGATGCGTACCCGGCGTAGATCGCCAGCGTAATGTCGATGGCCAGAGCCAAGTCGCACTCGGGCTGGCGCCCGGCGAGCATGGAGTCGACAAAGTCGCGCATCTCGGCGAACTGGCCGTTGCTCCAGCCGAACTCGGGATAGGCCGGTATCCAGCCCTCGTTGGAACTGATCTTCTCCATCAGGTCCATGCCCGCAAACTCGCGCTTGTCCGGACTGTACAGGTCCACCACGCCCACGGGTTGGATGCGGCAACGCGTACGGTGGTTGTTCGCGAACACCTCGATGAAGTCGTAGACGCCGCCCAGCACCAACTCGCTAGTGGTGATGTCGGCTACCGTGCCGTCGTCGAAGATCACGTGCAGGAAGGCGTAATCTTCGGTGTCCTTATAGGTGGTCCGCAGATAGCCGCGATCCTCGAACGCCGGCAGCTTGGTGATCGCGTGGGTGCGGCAACTCACGGCAGCCGGACGGATCGGCGAGCCGCGCCGCGCCAACCCCTCCTTGCGCTTCAGATAGAGGACTCCACCGAGCGGATGGCATCCCTTGCCGATCAGCGATCCGCCGCCCTGCTCGCTCCAGATTCCGTAGAAGGGAGAATGGGAGCCCGAGTGCGACTCCTCCGCCGTCATACGCAGGATCTGGGCCTTGGTCGCCTCGAGGATCTGCCGCTCGCGCTGCACCGAGGGCGCGTAGATGTAGTTCTCCGCGTAACCCAACAACACGCCCGACGAGCCGACGGTATCCCGGATATCCCGTAACTCGCCGGTCACCGCCGCCAACATCTCCTCCTTGGAGTGCGACTCCGGCGATCCGAAGAAGCCATGGAACGGTTTCTCGACGATCACGTGCTTGCCCGCGCGGGCCGCGGCTCGAATGTAGGCCGCGTGAGAGGAGGGCGGCGTGCAGATGTCGAGCACATCGACATGGGGTAGCATCGCCTCCACCGAGTCGAATACCGGCACGCCGAACTCGGCCCCGAACGCCGCGCGGGATTCGGGACGGACGCTGGTGACGCCGGCGGTTACGGCGGCCAGTCCGCGGAGGTTCTTGTGGTGGAACTTACCGGCGAAACCGGATCCGGCGATGCCGATGCGGAGGGGCGCGGTCATCGAGGCGATTCCAGCATGCCGGTCCAGAACAGGCTTCGCTTGCCGCCTGGGTCCGGGGCGTATTTCCTCGCGAACGACAGCTTGCCATCGGAGCCGATCCGAAACACCGCAAGCGAGGCGGGTTCGTTCCCCGAGCGCTGCATATTGGCAACCACCAGCATCGTTCCGGCGGCGTCGAGGGTGAATGTGCGGGGATGCACGCCGTTCGTGCCGGCGCTCTGGATTAAGTTGGGCTCGCCCGTATCCTGGTTGATCGAATAGACGGCGATAGAGTTCTCTCCGTCCGCCGGACCACGATTGCCCAGATAGACGAACTTACCATTCGGATGAACGTGGATCGCACTGGTGGCCTGGCCGGCGGAGCTGGGATTGGCGAGCGTGTCGCGCGAGAACAGCGGAGCGGGACCGAGAGAGGGTCCCTCCACCACGCGGTAAACGTGCAGCTTGTTCTGAGCCTCGATGGTCGCGAAGACGAACGGCCGCGTGGGGTGGAAGTCGACGTGGCGGGGCTGGAAGGCGCGGCCGCCATTCGGCGCGATGGACACGCGGTTGGCGAGAACGCCGTCGCGATAGCCGAACACCTTGACCGCGCCTGGGTCCTCCGGCTTGCCCTCCGCCGGCACGTTGCCGCGAGTGGCGATGACCACCATCCGCCCGGACGGGTCCACGCGCACCTGATGGGCGTACACGCCGAAGTCGAGTCCGGCCGGTTGGGGCCGCTCCGCGCCCAGCGATCCGTCCGCTTCGATTCGATGGACCGAGGCCCCGCTCGGCAGGTTGTAGGCGGCGATCACATGCTGGCCCGCCGGATCGGCCGTGAGGAAGACAGGCCGCGCTCTCAGCGGGACCGGGCGTCCGTGTGGCTGCAGGGCGCCCGTGCCGGGATCGACGCGGAATGCCGTAATTCCGTGATGTCCCTGTTGGCCCGTGGCATTGTTGCTCCATCCGACATAAAGGTAGCGCCTGGACGGGTGGGGCCAAGCCTCCTGCACGTTTTCAGGGAGCGTCACCGATCCGCGTTTGTCGAGCGTGGCCGCTCCGGCATCGGCGAGGTGGGCGGTCAACTCGGGACCGGCGGCCGCGTAAAGGACTGTCCAGCTTGCTGGGGCGGCGTGGGAAGGCGCCGCGGCGGCGGTCAGGACCAGGGCCGCGAGCGCCAGCCGCGCGGAACTGCTGTTGTGCATCTGTACGAGTATACCCGCCGCGCCGGGCGGTGTCGCTAGCGGCGACTCCTCCCGCTCGTAGGGGGCGCTGAGGACTTTCGTACCAGTGTTCCCCTACCGAGGACGCCACTGTAGTACTACGCGGAAAAGGGACCAAAGTAATTTGGTACTTCCCAGCCGCGCCGGTACCCTGGGGTTGCGCGAATCAACGCGCGATACCGATACCCCCTACGGCGGAGCACTGACACCCGCTAATATGGGAGAGCCCGGCATGAGCAATCTTCGAATCGGAATCGTGGGAATAGGACGCATTGCGGCGACGCACGTCGATGCGTGGCGCGCCACCGAGGGCGTGGAACTGGTGGCGGCGGCCGACGAGTCGCCTGAGGCGCGCGAGCGCGCGGCGGCGCTGGGCCTCGAGTCGTACGGCTCGGCCGAAGAGATGCTGCGGGACGCCCGCCTGGACGCGGTGAGCGTCTGCACGCCACCCTCCACCCACTTGGCGCTCAGTTCGGCCGCGCTCGACCGGAAGGTAGCGGTGCTGTGCGAAAAGCCCGCCACCACGAGTCTCTGGTCCACCCGGCGGCTGATGAGCGTCGTCGAATCCGGCGGCGGCAAGTTCCAGATGGCGACCAAATTCCGGCACGTCCCCGAACTGAAGGCGGCGCGGGAGACCATCGCCGCCGGCGGCATCGGACAGCCGGTTCATCTCCAGATCGAATTCGCGGGCAAGGTGGACATGTCGGCTCGCTGGAACTCGAATCCGGCGCTGTCGGGCGGCGGCGTGATCATCGACAACGGATCCCATGCGCTCGACTTGGCGGAGTTCGTGCTGGGAGATTTGAGCACCATCGAGACCCGGCGCGGGCCCAGGCAGGCGCCCTACGACGTCGAGGAAGCGGCAACGCTTCACGCGGACGCGGCCAACGGCGCTTCGGTGGACATCGTGCTCTCGTGGAGCGCGCCTCCGGCCTCGGACTTCTACGCGACCATCCTCGGATCGGAGGGTTCGATCGCGATCGGCTGGAAGGCCTCGTTCCTCCAGCGAACCGGCGGCGAGCCGGTGCAAACCGCGAACGGATACGACAAGAACGCGGTGCATCGCGACATGATGGCGCGTTTCCGCGACTTCGTGCTGGGCCAGGACGAGGGCTGGATCTCGCCGCGTGAAATCGAGGCCAACGCGGCGGCCATCGATGCGGCTTACCGCTCGATGGATGTCGCCCGGCAGGTCGCGGTCGAGAGAACGGAAGCGGGCCTTAAGGCCGCCTAGGGGCTTCGGCCCATGGAGGACGCGTCGATACTTATCGATCACGTGAATTCATGATGAATACGATTCGCATCCATCCGACCGCTCTGGTCGAGAAGTACGTCGAGATCGGCGATGGCACCTCGGTCTGGGACAACGTTCACATCCGAAGCGGCGCCAGGATCGGCCGCGATTGCATCGTCGGAGGGAAGACGTACATCGCGGGTGGAACGCGGATCGGAGACCGGGTCAAGATCAACGCCTCCGTTTACATTCCGGCCGGAGTGACGATCGAGGATGGGGTCATGATCGCGGCGCACACGGTCTTCACGAACGACCGGTTTCCGCGCGCCTGCACGCCGGACTTGGCCAGCCTGCTGCCATCGGAGCCGGACGAGCACACGCGCCCAACGGTAGTCCGCGAAGGCGCCACCATCGGCGCCAACTGCACCATCGGCAACGATCTGACGATCGGCCGGTTCGCGATGATCGGCATGGGCTCGGTGGTCACCAAATCCGTGCGGGACTTCCACCTGGCGATCGGTTCGCCAGCGAGGCCGGTGGGCGTCGTCTGCCGTTGCGGCCAGCCGCTGTTCAAGTTCAGCGAGGCGATGCCGCGGGAGGGGCAGCCGGTGAGCTGTGTCCACTGCGGTTGGAATTACCGTGCCATGGGCGGCACTGTCGAGGACTTGCTGGAATCCGCCGCCGAGGCGGCCTGAGCCCATGGGATCCCGCTGGTGCGTTTTGGGCGGCGGCATGCTCGGCATGACGCTCGCTCTGCGCTTGCGCCAAGCCGGGCGCGATGTAACGTTGATCGAGGCGGCTCCGGATCTGGGCGGGTTGGCGGGCGCCTGGGAGATCGGCGGCGTAACCTGGGACAAGCACTATCATGTGACGCTGCTCTCCGACGCTCGCGTTCGCGCCGTGCTAACCGAGCTCGACCTGGACCGGCACATGGTCTGGAATCAGACGCTGACCGGGTTCTACACCGGCGCCAAGCACTATTAGATGTCGAGCAGCCTCGAGTTTCTGGCGTTCCCGCCGCTGGGGCCGGTGGAAAAGCTCCGGCTAGGCGCCACGATCTTCCATGCCTCGCGGATCGAGGACTGGAAGGAGCTCGAGAACGAGCTGGTCGAGGATTGGCTGGTGCGCTGGTCGGGACGCGGCACGTTCGACAAGATCTGGAAGCCGCTGCTCCGGGCCAAGCTGGGCGACGCCTACCGGCGGACGTCGGCGGCGTTCATCTGGGCGACCATCGCCAGACTCTACGCGGCGCGGCGCAGCGGGATGAAGCGCGAACTGTTCGGCTACTTGCCGGGCGGTTACGCCAGGCTCCTCGCGGCTTTCGCCACCCGGCTGACCGAAGCCGGAGTCCGCATCCGGACCGGGAGACCGGCCAAGCGGATCTCGGAGGAAGAGGGCGGATTGGCGATCGCGTTCGACGACGGCGTGGAGAGGTTCGATCAGGTGGCCTGCACGATGCCGCCGCGCGTGGCCTCGAAGCTAATCGCCGGGCTGAGCCCTGCCGAGCGGACGCTGTTCGATGGTGTGGAGTACCAGGGCATCGTGTGCGCGTCGGCGCTGCTGCCTCAGCCCCTGACGAAGTTCTACGTCACCAACATCACCGACGATTGGGTTCCGTTCACCGGCGTGATCGACATGTCGGCGCTGGTGGACCGGAACCAGTTCGGGGGCAACGCGCTGATCTACCTTCCTAAATATGTAGCGCCGGACGATCCGCTGTTCGACCGGAGCGACGGCGAGATTCGCGAGAGCTTCCTTGGCGCGCTCGAGCGCATGTATCCCGGCTTCGACCGCCGGAGCGCGCTCGGCTTCCGGGTGTCGCGGGTAAGGCAGGTCTTTCCGATCCCCACAACCGGCTACTCGTCGCGCGTACCTCCGGTGAAGACTTCGATTCCGGGCCTGTGGACGATCAATTCGAGCCATATCGTGAACGGAACGCTCAACGTCAATCAGACCGTCGACCTGGCCGAGCGGGCAGCGGCCCAGATGATCGCCTCGCCGGCCAGGACGCCGAAGGAGGTGGCGGCGTGAGCAAGCCTCTGGCCAGCCTGTCGCTCGATCTCGACAACAAGTGGTCATACCTGAAGACGCGCGGCGGCGAGGGCTGGAAGAGTTTCCCGAGCTACCTCGACCTGCTGATTCCCCGCGTGCTCGACATGCTGGCGCGGCGCAACCTGAAGATCACGTTTTTCGTGGTGGGACAGGACGCGGCGCGTCCGGAGAACCGGGCGGCGCTCGAGCAAATCGCGGCGGCAGGTCACGAGATCGGCAACCATTCGTTCCATCACGAGCCGTGGCTGCACTTGTACAGCCGGGAGCAACTGCTCGAAGAGGTGCGGTCCGCGGAGGAGGCGATCGAGCGCGTTACCGGGCAGCGGCCCCGCGGTTTCCGGGGGCCCGGGTACAGCTTTTCTCCGGAACTGCTCGAGCTGCTCGCATCGCGCGGGTACGAATACGACGGGTCCACCTTTCCGACTTATCTGGGGCCCCTCGCCAGGCTTTACTATTTCATGAGTTCGGGGCTGTCCCGCAAGGAACGCGAGCAGCGCGATCAGTTGTTCGGGAGCTGGAAGAACGGCTTCCGGCCGTTGAAGCCGTATCTGTGGACCGGGCCCGCTCGCGGGCTGCTCGAGATCCCGGTGACCACCATGCCGGTGCTGAAAATGCCGATTCAACCGAGCTATGTGTTGTTCGCGGCGCGTTTCTCGGTTCCGTTGGCGTTAGCTTACTATCGCGCCGGGTTGGGGATGTGCCGGCTGGCCGGCGTGCAGCCGTCGATCCTGTTGCATCCGCTCGATTTTCTGAGCGCCGGGGATGGCCTGGAAGAGTTGCGGTTCTTCCCGGCGATGGACATCCCCACGGCGAACAAGCTGGCCGTGATGGAGCGGCTGCTCGATATCCTGGCCGGCCAGTTCCGGGTGGTTCCGATGGCGGAGCACGCCCGCGAGGCCATGCGTGGCGGCGCGCGTCTTCCGGAGATGGAAATGGCCGGCGGACGCTAGCGCTACTTAGGGGAATTCCGGAGCCCACTCGGGCCTTTCGCCGATTTCCCATGAACGCCCACGCCCGTAAAGTGGTGAAGGAGGAACCCCTTATTATCATGCAATTACCATCAGACGCCAACTCGACCGGGCGCGACTTCAAGGGAATGGAACTCGGCTTCTTGAAGGAGGTGCTGGATTCCGGGACGCTCAACTGCGTGCGGGGGACGCAGGTGAAGACGTTCGAGAAAGACTTCGCGGCGCGGTACGGCGTGGCTTCCTGCCGCGCGGTAACCAGCGGCACGGCGGCGATCCACTGCGCCGTGGCCGCGATGAACCTCGAGCCCGGAGACGAAGTGATCGGCACCACCATCACCGACATGGGCGCCATCACGCCGATCCTGTACCAGCAGGGCATCCCCGTGTTCGCCGACGTCGACCCGGTTAGCCTCAACGTAACGCCGGAGACCGTGGCCGAACGCATCGGCCCGCGAACCCGCGCCATCATCGCGACCCATCTGTTCGGCAATCCCTGCGATATCGAGGGGATCCAGGCCGTTGGAGCCAAGCACGGCATTCCCGTCATCGAGGACTGCGCCCAGTCCTATCTCGCCACGCAGAACGGCAAGCTGACCGGGACCATCGGCGCCATCGGCTGCTTCAGCATGCAGCAAGGCAAGCACATGACCACCGGCGAGGGAGGCATGGTGATCACGAACGATCCCGCCCATGCCCGCCACATGCGCCTGTTCAGCGACAAGGCGTGGGGTTATGAGGATCCCAAGCCCGATCACTACTTCCTGGCCCTCAACTACCGGATGACGGAGATGCAGGGCGCGGTGGCGCGAGGCCAGTTGGCCAAGCTCGACAGCGTGGTCGAACGGCGCCAGATGATGGCAGCCTACCTCGACTACCTGCTCGGCGAGACCCCCGGCGTCACGCTTCCCAAGGCGCTCCCCGGTTCCACTCACACTTACTGGAAATACGCGCTGACCGTCGATCCGGAGGCCGTCACCGGCGGCGTGGATGCGCTCGCCAAGCAGTTGAAGGACTCGGGCGTGTTCTGCGTGCCGCGCTACGTCGTCAAGCCGGCGTTCGAATGCGAGGTGCTGGCCAAACGGAACACCTACGGGTCCAGTTCGTGCCCCTACACGTGCACCAAGAACGCCGGAGGAGCGCCACCGTCCTACGATCGCGCGGACTATCCGGGCACGATCCTGGGGCTCGACCGCGTGCTGGTGCTGCCGTGGAACGAGCACTACCAGCCCGAGCACGTCGAATTCATCGCCGGCCGGATCAAGTCGGCGGTGGCGGCGCTGAGGCAGCCACAGTTCGCGGGCGTCTAGCGCTTCCACATCCTCGGGTCCATCTCGAACGGCGACGGGGCGCACCGCGGGCGTCCGGCGGTCAACTCCCGAGCAGAACCTCGAGATCGAGCGCCCGAGTGAACATCGCCAGCGATCCGTCGTGGTTTCGAGGCCACTCCTCACGAGGCCGGTCCCAATACAACTCCACGCCATTGCCGTCGGGATCCCGCAAATAGACCGCCTCGCTCACGCCGTGATCGGCCGCGCCCTCGAGCGCAATGCCCGCGCCAACTACGCGCCGCACAGCCTCGGCCAAGGCGGCGCGGTCCGGGTAGACGATCGCCAGATGATACAGTCCCGTCGATCCGGCGGGCGGCGGCGTCCCCCCCAAGCTCTCCCAGGTGTTGATCGCGTTGTGATGATGATCGCCGCCGCTCGATAGGAACGCGGCGGACGTTCCAATTCGCGCCGTCACATCGAAACCGAGCGCGTCTCGATAGAACCCGAGCGACCGCTCGATGGCGGCCACCTTGAGGTGAACGTGGCCGATGCTCCCCCGCATCGCGCTCATCAGAACTGATACTTCAACGCGAACTGGATATTCCGCCCGTCACTGGCGCCCAAGATCCGTCCGAAATTCGGGTTGGTGATTGCCGCCGTGGGACCACCCAGATTCCGGTGGTTCAGCGCGTTGAACAATTCGAACCGGAACGTCACCCGGTGTTTCTCGCGGATCGCGAACGCCTTGTGTAGCGCCGCGTCGTAACTGAACGCGCCCGGCGCGCGCAACGCGTTGTAACCGAGATTGCCAAAGCGCCGCTGCGCGCGGGGAGTGTTGTTGTCGAACGCCGCCCCGTTCAACCAGATCAGGGCGCTGTTGTCCTTCACATACTGGGTCTGCCCGCTCACCAGGTCCGGACGCTGCCCGGCGACGCGGCCGTTGCCGTAGGAATCGACGCCCGACAGCACGTTGACCGGGAACCCGCTTCGAACGGTCATGATCCCTTGCAACTGCCATCCGCCGAACGCCGTCTTCAGCAAGCCGTCCTTGGCGAACCCGGAAGGCAGCGAGTAAGAGTGCACCGCGACCCAGCGATGTCGCAGATCGCTTTGCTTGGGCCCGGTGGACCCGGCCAGATTGAACTCGCCATCCTGCACTTCGCCGTCGAACGTCAGCGTCGAGTCGGGCGCGCCGTAGCCCATTGTCTTGGCGAACGTGTAGTAAAGATCGAGCGTCAGCCCCTTCGTCATCCTGCGGTTCAGCGAGATCTGCATGCCGTGATACCACGACCGCAACGAGTTCTCCGCGATGATCACGTCGGCGAGATCGGCGCGAGGGCGGCGGCCGAGCCGCGGATCGATCAGATTGAGCGTGCGCGCGGTGAATAGATGCAGCGCGCGGCTTCCGACATAGGAAGCCTGAATCGCGGTGGAGGAATCCACTTGATACTGAGCGGTCCAATTCCATTGGCCGGCATACTCGGTGCGGCTGTTGAAGTCGTTGCCGCGGCGGGTTACCACCAGGTTCGACGGGAACGAAGCCGGATTGGCCGAGATGCGGTCGACGTACGACTGCGAGAACGGATACGCGGTGGGGGTCCCCACGATGTCCGCGGGCGCGAGCGTGGCGACGAACGGCAGCCGGGGATCGATGAACGCCTGATCGTAGTAAACCATCGGCGAAGTCGGCACATAGCTGATGCCGGCGCCGGATCGCACCACCAGCTTTTGATTTCCGCCTCCTCAGCGGAATCTGTGGGTGAACTCTGGTTCCGGTAGTCGGCCAAGGTTGTGATAAAGGGCGATTTCCATCGCGGGATAGGTTCGGAAACCGTAGGATCGTCTGGTAACCACTCGGATTTTGTTGTTCATCCCCT
>SYLY01000274.1 GCA_005808475.1 Acidobacteriota bacterium | reverse complement strand
GCCCTAGGCGGCCTTGGAGCGGCCTTGGATGCCGCCGATCGAGGCACGGAAATCGTCGCCCTCCACATTTTCGGGGCGGCCGCCCGGGCCGGGCCCCGAGGTTGGTCCGATTTTGCGGATCTTGGGACAGGCTCTATCGAGCAAAACGCGCGCGGAGATCGAGTGGTTCCGCGACCGGATGGGCAACCAACATCCGTTCGTTGCCGAGAATGGCGGAGCCGTCTTCGCCCCCGCCGGCTACTTCCGGCCCACTCCGGAGGGATCGTCGCGCCTGGATGGATACGACGCGGCGATCCTCGGACGCCCCTGGGCGGAGGTGGCGGCCGAACTCGAGCACGCGTCCCGCGAATCCGGCTGCCCGGTCCGCGGCTTCTCGGCGATGAGCGTCGAAGAAATCGCGGCGGTCTGCGGATTGGACCGCGAAGCGGCCGCGCGAGCCCGGCGGCGGGAGTTCGACGAGCCCTTCGAGATCCTGGACGAGCACCGGGCTCCCGAACTGCTGGCTGCCCTTGGACGGCGGGGAATCCGCTACGTGCAAGGCGGCCGGTTCTGGCACGCCTATGCCGGGGCGGACAAAGGCGGAGCCGTCGAGATTCTGCGGCGCTGGTTCCGGGCCGCTGGAATCGGAGGGCCGGCGATCGGCTTGGGTGACAGCCCATCCGACCTTCCGTTCCTGGACAAGATGGATATTCCCGTGGTGGTGAAGCGGCGCTCCAGCGGACTCCAGTTGCAACGCGCGGGATGGCGGCGTACCCGCCTCGCCGGCCCGCCCGGCTGGAACCGGACGGTGCTGTCCCTGATCGCCGAACCGCCTCACAAGTGATTCCATCCCACCGGCTCCGCGTCGCGCTCTTCGCCGTTCCGGCTTTGCTCGAACAGACGGCGCACCTCGCCTGCCGCGCCGATTCCGGCCGCCAGACTCGCCGTTAGGATCATACCGCCGCACACGATGATGAACGCCGCCAGGAACACGCCGCGGGCGAAATCGAGATGATCCGCCGCCACCACCACCGCGGCGAACATCAGCACCACGCGCACCAGGGCTCCGATCCGGCGGGGTGCGGGCAGCGCTTCGCCGGCCGCCCAAACCACGGCGCTCCGGCCCAGGTAGTGCGACAGCCACGCCCCGGCGACGAGGATCGCGGCGGCCAGCAATAGCTTGGGAAACAGGACGAAGAACGACTGGACGGTCCGCGACGTGAGATCGGTGTCGAACACGCTGATCCCGTTCAACGCGCCGCCGGTGAGAATGCCCCAGTACGCCGTCTCCGCCGCGATCCGCGTGGCGCGCAGCCGGCCGGATGGATCCAGCACGTACGCCACGCCACTGCGGCGCAGGAATCGATCGATCGCGAGACCCTTGAAGATCCGGTAGATCAGCCACCGCAATGCCGTGGCGGCGGCGAACGCCACCGCCAGAATCACCGCCGCCGCCAGGATGGGCGGCAGATAGGTGGTCACCTGGGACTGCAGCCGGTGTCCGGCGCCTTCCAGTACTTTTCGCAGCATTTCGCCCATGTTCAATCCTCCGTCGTTTGCATCCCACCGAAGCCGCGCCGCATGGGAGCGGCCGTGCATCCGGGCCATCGCGCGGCCGCGCCCGGTTTCACCGCCTCGAACATCGCCCGCCCGCGCTCGATCCGTTCTTCCACGTCCGAGTCGGCCTCGCAGGCGCGCGCGAACGCGGCCGCGCGCGCCAGATACAAGGGCGCGATCGCCGCCGGGATCCACGACCCGGTGAAGGCTCGCTGCCGGTGCGCCAGCGCGAATTCGAACACCAGCCGGGCCCACAGGCCATCCGTCATCCACATCGCGCCAGAGCCGCCGCCTCGGACACGCGCCGCGGTCTCTGGATCGAGGATCTCCGCCCACACCGGTCCCATCTCCTCGCGCGCCGTTCGGAACGCCTCTTCCCAACGGCCGGCTGGCGCGTCTTCCGATCCGCCACGCGCCGCCGGTTCCGGCTGTCCGAACACTTCCATCGCGTCGCCCGAGGTCCGGCGAGGCCACACGCTCTCATAGCGCGCCATGAGAGCGAACGACGCGGCGGCGGCCCGCTCCATTGCTTCGCGCGCCCCGTATCTAGGCGCGGGACGACGCTCGAGGCACGTCTCGGCGACGCGGAACCCTTCGGCCGCCGCCGCCGTGGAAGCGGCGATCTCCGGCCATACCGGACCCGCTCCGGTGTCCCACTCGAACGCGGCCAGCCGGCGCGCCAAACGGGCCGAGGCGCCGAAATCCGGGCCCGCCGGGTTCCGGGGAAAGGCGCCGTAGAGCGCCCGCCCGAGCGGATACAGAAACAACGCTGGAATCAGCCCTTCGCACGGCCCTCCCGGATATCGCGGCGCGGCGAGATCGTAGCTGCCGAGCAGAACCGGGCGAAGCAGCGCTTCGACGTTTTCCGTCGCCGCGATCCCCGATTCCGGATCGAGGATCACCACCGCGCGCGCGTGGACAGCCTCGGCCAGTTCGAAGATCAAGCGGAAGTCGCGGCTCCGGGCGATGTCCGCCGATCCCGCCCGCGTTCCCATGTGCAGGCAGGGATAGCGCCGCTCCAGCGACTCACCACCCGCGTGCGACAGCCCCGTGTCCGCGCCCCCGGCGGCGATCGCCGCCGTTTCGTGGGGAAAATAGCGCCATAGTCCGTGAGCCGCCGCGTGCCTCGTGGCGCGAACGGCGCCGGCGTCCCGGCCGCCGGGGATGCCAACCACGATGTTGGCACGCCGCAGGTAGTCCGCCGCCTGCCGCGCCTCCCCCATCACGCAACTCCCACCTGGCCCGCCATCGCCGCTGGCATCCGCGAGTCCTGATCCACCGCGTCCAGAAGAAGATCGAAGAACTCGGGGATGGCGGCGACCACGCGGTTCCAGTTCGGAATCGCGGGAACTCCCAGCGGATCGTCGAGATACTCCGCCGAAGCGCGGCGCAGGCTCTGGGCGAACACGGCGACGGCCAGCTCCTCGGAATGGCGATCGAACTCGAGCCCGTTCAGCATCGCGTCGGCATAGTAGCGCGAGATGGAATCCTGCGCCATGCGCACGTAGCGGACTTCGAGTGTGCGGAAGTGTTCGCTCGTGAAGACCACGCCTTCGGCCGCCACGTTGCGGAACAGCGACTTAGCGATCTCCGCCGACATGCGGGAGAGCCCGGCCGAGGGATCTCCGGCGCCGAGCGCCTGGTGCTTGTGCTCGTAGTTGTCCGCCAGATCCACCTGGCAGGTCCGCGACACCGCGCAGTTGCGGTAGACCTCGGCGAGCACGCCCACCTCCAGTCCCCAGTCCGCCGGGATCCGGTTCACCCGCGCCAGATTCGAGTGCATGGCGAACTCGCCGGCCAGCGCGTACCGGAAGCTATCCAGGAAATCGAGGAACGGCGCGCCGGGAACCAGCCCCTTGATGGATCGCACCAAAGGCGTGAAAAACAGCCGCGTCACCCGGCCGTGCATGCGGGTGGTGACGCGGGCGTAGTAGCCCTTGCAGAACTCGAACCCGAGGTTCGGATTCACCACCGGATAGCACAGGCGCGCCAGCAGCGAACGGTCGTAGCTGGCGATATCGCAGTCGTGCAGCGCGATCACGTCGCAGTCGGCGGAAGCCAGCAGGTATCCATACGACAGCCAGCAGGACCGGCCCTTGCCGTCGGACCCGGGTGGCAGGCCCCTGCTGTCCAGCAGCCGCAGCAGTTTCTGGACGCGCTCGCTTTCGATATGGAGGATCGCGACCGGCGTGTAGAAGTCGCGGAAGATCTCGCGGACTCGTGTGAAATCGGCCGTCGTCGCGCGCCCGAGCGCGACGACGATCCTCTGGAGGTATCGAACCTGGCGCAACTCCTTGACGATCCGGTGCATCGCCGGCGTCTCGAACTCCGAATACAAGGCGGGCAGCACCAGCCCGATCGGCTTGGTTCGCGAGAAGCGCTCGAGGTCGCTTTCCAGCCGTTCGAGCCCGTCCGGCCGTAGCCGGTGGAGTGTGGGAACGATCCCGGTTTGGTAGAAGTCGGCCATATCCGCTTCCCCAGCGTACCGGCCGGCCGGGGCGGGGACCATCCCCTGGATCGAGTAGAGCGGCGGGAAAGCGCGGTGATTTGACGCCACGCCCTCGTTGTCAGACAATCGAGTCGTGCAACGGCAATGAAGAGGCAATTGACCACTCGTTGGGTGGGGTCCTTCTTGGTCCTGGCCGCAATGGCGGCTCCCGGCGCCGGCGTCGTCCGGGCCCAGGGGGATGCGCGCGCCCATTTGGAGAGCCAGTTTAGCGGCGCCGTCCGTCCTTTCCTCGAGACCTATTGCATTACTTGTCACGGCTCGCGGGAGCCCGCGGCGCAAATGGACCTGAGCGGATTCACCACGATGGCTGCCTTGATGCAGGACGGCCGCCGTTGGAGCCAAATGCTGGAACGTCTCGAGGCGGACGAGATGCCGCCGAAGGGCGCGCGGCGTCCGGCGCCGAACGAGCGGCGCGCAGCGGTCGATTGGTTCCATCGCCTGCGCGAGCACGAAATCCGCCGAAATGCCGGGGACCCGGGCGTCGTGCTGGCGCGGCGCCTCAGCGGCGCCGAGTACAACTACACAATCCGCGATCTGACGGGCGTCGACATCCGTCCTGCCCGTGAGTTTCCCGTCGATCCGGCCAACACGGCGGGTTTCGATAACTCGGGAGAAACGCTGACGATGTCGCCCACTCTCCTGAAGAAATACCTCGCGGCCGCGCGCGAAGTGGCCAGCCACATGTACCTAAGGGAGAAGGGATTCGGCTTCGCGCCGCATCCGATGTTGGTGGAGACCGACCGCGACAAGTTCGCCGTGCATCGAATCATCGATTTCTATCACCGGCAGAACATCGACTACGCCGATTACTTTCAGACCGCTTGGCGCTTCCGGCATCGGGCGGCGCTAGGGCAGCCCAGCGCCACGTTGGCCGGCTTGGCGCGGCAACACGGCGTCAGCGCCAAGTATCTGGAGACGATATGGGCGGTCCTGGAGCGTAGCGGGGAGATCGGCCCGCTGGCGAAGCTGCAAGCGATGTGGCGGGCGCTGCCCCAGCCTCGGGTGGGTCAACCGAACGTGGCGCGAGCCGGTTGCGAGGAGATGCGATCCTACATCGCCAGAGTGCGCGGTAAAGTGGAGCCGCGGTTCATCAACATCACGGCGGGCCGCATCGGCGCGGCCTGGCAGCCGTTGTTGATCTGGAAGAACACGCAGTACGCGACGCATCGACGGAAGTTCGATCCAAGGCAGTTGCAGGTCCAGGGCGAGCCGCCGTTCAACCAAAAGGATGTGGTCGAGCCCGAATGGGAAAACCCGTTCGGTCCGGGCAAGACGATCCTGGTCGAGAATACTCCGGGCGATCCGGATCTCTTCGTGCCGGCCGGTCAACGCGCGCGCCACGAAGCGGCCTGGGGCCGGTTTTGCGGCGTCTTCCCCGACATGTTCTACAGGGAATCGCGCGGCCGGAACTACTTCAAGACCGGCAAGGATGAAGGCCGCTATTTGAGCGCGGGCTTCCACAACGTCATGGGCTACTTTCGCGACGATCAGCCGCTCTATGAGTTGCTGCTGGACAAGGAGCGGCAGGCGGCCTTGGACGAGATGTGGCGCGAGATGGATTTCGCCGCCTCCATCAATATCCGCACCTACGTCGAATTCGCCAAGCTGGGGACCCGTGGAACGCGAGACGACTTCAAGGACGGCGAGCCCGAGGTTCGAGAGATCGAAGTGGAGAAGATCATCTCGGAGGCAAGGATCAGGAAACTCGAGGCCGATTACCGGGAAGTGGCCAAAGGTGGAGGCAACGTGGCGCTCGGAGCCGTCAAGGACTTCTTCGACACGGCAAACGAGAGCATCCGCTGGGTGGAAAGAGCCCGGCGCGATGCGAAGCCGGGCCACTTGCAGGCGCTCTTCGATTTCGCCACCCGCGCGTACCGGCGGCCGTTGTCACCGGCGGATCGCGCCGACTTGCTGTCCTTCTATCGCGAGGCCCAGGAGCGCTACAGTCTCGACCATGAGGGCGCGATCCGCGAGGCGATCGTGCTGGTGTTGACGTCTCCGAAGTTCTCCTACCGCATCGATCTGGTGGAGGACCGCGGCGGAGTTCAGCCGCTATCGGATTTCGATCTGGCCAGCCGGCTCAGTTATTTCCTGTGGTCGAGCATGCCCGATGAGGAACTGTTGCGGCACGCCGCGGCAGGCAACCTCCATCGGCCGGAGGTCATCAAAGCCCAGGCGCGAAGGATGCTGCGGGACTCGCGCAGCCGGGCGCTGGCGGTCGAATTCGGGGGCAACTGGCTGGGCTTTCGCGATTTCGAGCAGATCGGCTCCGTGGACCGCGGGCGCTTTCCCGCGTTCGACGACGAATTGAGAGGGGCGATGTTCGAGGAGCCGGTCCGCTTTCTGCTGGACGTGTTTCGCCGTAACCGTCCGATCCTCGACTTTCTCCATGCGAGCGACACGTTCGTGAACCCTGTCTTGGCGCGTCACTACGGCATGCCACCGGCGGGGGACGATAAGAGCGCCTGGGTTCGCGTCCCCGATGCCGCCCGCTACGGGCGGGGCGGTCTGTTGCCCATGGCGGCTTTTTTGACAAAAAACGCGCCGGGACTTCGGACCAGCCCGGTGAAGCGCGGTTACTGGGTGGCGACGAACATACTGGGGGACGAGATCCCGCCCCCGCCTCCGGTGGTTCCCGAACTGCCGGCGGATGAGGCCAAGATGGACTTGCCGTTGCGCCAAATGCTGGAGAAGCACCGGGCCAACCCGGGTTGCGCGGCTTGTCATGCGCGCTTCGACTCCTTCGGATTGGCGTTCGAAGCGTTCGATCCGGTGGGTGGACGCCGAACCCACGATCTGGGTGGGCGCGCGGTCGACGCCCGGGCTACGTTTCCGGGAGGCGTCGAAGGGGAAGGATTGCAGGGGATCCGGCGGTACATTCGCGGCCACCGGGAAGGCAATTTCGTGCGCGCTTTCACCGGCAGACTGTTGGCCTTTGCGTTAGGGCGGAGCCTTGCGCGCACCGACGGCCTGCTGATTCAGGAAATCGGCGGCAAACTCGGCAAGGACGGCTGTTGCTTTGACACCGTGGTCGATAGCATCGTTACGAGCCGGCAGTTTCTCAACAAGAGGTGATTCATCATGAAGACGTCCCGAAGGATCTTTCTCCGTGGGGCCGGAGTGACGATGGGTTTGCCGTGGCTGGAGTCGCTGCCGGCGGCCACCGGGCATCCCCAGCGGTTTGCCGTCCTGTTCATGGGCACCGGCATCAGCCCCGGCCGCTGGTGGGCCAAGGGGGCAGGCGCCGGGATGGAATTGGGCGAGTCGCTGGCGCCGCTCGAACCGCTCAAGGCGAAGATCAACGTCATCGACGGTTTGTTCAACAAGGCGGCTACCGGCCAGGGGATTCATCCGGCGATGACCGGCAACATGTTGTCGGGCGTGCCGATCCGTAAGGGTTCGATCATCCAGGGCGGCATCACCATGGATCAGGTGCTCGCCAACCGGATCGGGCAGGAGACCCCACAGGCCAGCATGGTGCTGGCCTGTGAGCGGGCCATGACCGGGTTCCACGAGACGAATTTTTCGAACGCCTACAGCTCGCATATTTCGTGGCAGAGCGCCGATTCGCCGGTGCCCAACGAGATGTATCCCTCGTTGGCCTTCGACAGCCTGTTCGAGAACGGCGGGAGACTCCGGAACACGAGTGTGCTCGATCGTGTGAAGGACCATGCCGCGGCGCTGAGCGCCAAGATCGGGTCCGCCGACAAACTCAAGCTGGAAGAGTATCTCGCCAGCGTCCGCGACGTGGAACGTAGCATCGAGCGGATGCGAACCGATAAGGACAAGGCCGAAGAACGGGCCCGCGACGCAGGGCGGCCACTGTTTGCGATGAAGCGTCCCCAGGATGGCCTGCCCGAGGATATCCGCGATCACATTCGCTTGATGTGCGACATCGTCGCCCTCGGATTTCGGACGGACAAGACGCGCGTGGCCTCGCTGCTGTTGGCCCGCGACCTGTCCGCGCTCTACTATCCGTTTCTCGGCGTGAGCAAGCAGCATCACGGCGCCTCCCATTACGACACCGAGGAGGATTACCAGAAGATCGTCCGGTTCCAGGTGAGCCAGTTGGCCTATCTGGCCCAGCGCCTGGACGCCATGCCGGAAGGGCCGGGCACGGTGCTCGACAACAGTTGCCTGTTGTTCCTGTCCAACATGTGGTCCGGAACGAAGCACGATAACAAGAAAGTGCCAGTGGTCACCATTGGCGCCCTCGGGGGCAAGCTGAAGACCGGCAGAGCGCTCGACTATTTCGAGCAGGGGGACGACAATCGCAAGTTGTGTAGCCTCTACCTGGGCATCATGGATCGAATGGGTGTCGAGCTCCGGGAGTTTGGCGACGCCCAAACCCGGTTAGCGGGCTTCTAGATTGGAAGCACTTGGCCTTCGGTTCGCGGCCACTGCCGCGGGCTGCAAAGGAAGCCGGATCCGGAAGCTCGCCCCGGGACCGGCCTTGTCGGCGACCGACAAGTCGCCGCCCTGGTCGAGGATCGTCTGCCGCGAGAGCGCCAGCCCTAGCCCCAATCCATTGCGCTTGCCGAAGCTGGCGAACGGCTGGAACAGCTTGGCCCGAATCTCCGGCGCGATTCCGGGTCCCGTATCGCTCACTTCGATCTCCACCTGGCCGCCCACCGGGCGTCCCGCGATCCGCACGGCGCCGCCCTGGGGCATCATCTCCACGGCGTTGGCGATCAGATTCAGGAAGACGCGCTCCACGCGCGAACGCTCGAGCATCAACTCGATGCCGCCGGCGAGGTCCACCTCGATGCGCACGTTGGCGGCCGCCGCCAACTCCTGGTTGGACTCCACCGCGGCCGCCACCACTTCCGCCAACGAGCAGAGTTCCTTGGCGCCGCGCGTCCCGCGCGTGACCTGCAACAGATCCTGCAGCATCTCCTGAATCCGGCGGCTCGACTTGTAGATGTTGGCCGCGACGCGCTTCACCTGCGAGGGCGATAGCTCGGTGTCCACCATCATCTCGGCGCCACCGTAGATCGCCGCCAGTGGATTGCGCAGATCGTGCACAATGGAGCTGGCCATGCGGCCGATGGTGGAAATGCGTTCCTGGCGGATCAGTTCCTGCTGCGCCACCTGCAGGGAATCGCACATGCTGTTGAACGTGCCCGCCAGCCGCCCCAACTCGTCGTCGCCGCCGACGGGCACGCGGATTCCGTAGTTCTGCACCGCCACCTGGCTGGCTGCCCTGTCGAGCAACCGCACCGGCTGCACGATTCGCCGGGCGAGCAGATAAGTCATGAGCAGACTCACGCCCACCGCGGCGATCCAGATCGCGATCAGGTAGCGCTGCAACTCGGCGGCCCGCTGGCGCGCCTGATCGAACGAGCGGAACACCCAGAGCTCGCCGGCGGGACGCCCTTCGAGATCGACCAGTTGCTCCCGGAACGAAGCGTACTCGCTGACGCCGTCGCCCACCGTACCGCCCTGGCCGCGCGAGGCGAGGTTGGCTTGCAGCGCCTGCGTGGCGCGATCGTTCAGCGTGGACGCGAACACACGGTCGCCGGAAACGAACAGGAACTCGCTGCCGCCGGTGGAGTTCTTCATCCGCTGCGCGACCAGGTGGTTGACGACGTAGCCGGTGACGAGCACGCTCATGAGCTGGCGGCCGACGCCGCCATCGACATACACGGGAGTCAGCACCAATTGAAAGAGCTGATTCTTGATGTGGGAGAAGCCCGACGCCTGCGCGGGGAAACGGTCTCGCACCGTTTTGATCATCGGCCAGTTGGGGGGCAGATCCACCGGAAGGCGCGAATCGAGCGCGGCCACGGTATTGCCGGCCGGATCGGCGACCACGAAGAACGCGGTCTCCTGCAAGTCGTCGGCGACCTTTTCCCAGAGTTCGCCCGCCGCGTCGCGAATCGTGGGACGGTGCCGCGTCTGGAACGCCGACCGCACGTTCGGCATGGAGCTCATTACCGCCGCCACCGACGCCAGAGTTTGCGAGCGCGACTTCCACAGGGACTCATAGGCCCGGAAGCTCTCGCGCGCTTCCGTGCGCAGCGTCTCGTTCATCGTCTCGAGCATCTGGCGCTGCAGCAGCACGCCCGTCACTCCGAACAACGCCGTGACCGCGACGGAAGTGGACAGCCAGATCTTCCAGTGCAGCGACAGGCGCGACCAACTCATCGGCGCGGTCTCCCGTAGATGGTCTTCTCGTCGGGGGGCGGAGCATAGCCCTGGCCGTGTTTGTTGTCGTGTGGAACGGCCAGGTAGCCCGATTCCGACAAGGCGAGGGCAGGCAACGCGAGGTCCGCCGCGCCCACGGTCACGCGCTTTTCGAGAGCCTTCAGCGCCGCCTCCTGCGCGCGCTCGTGCCAGATCTTCAGCGTGTACTCGCCGGGCGGAACTCCCGCGATGGTGAACGATCCGTTGGCCGCGGTAGAGCCGAGCCAGGGCGTCGGCGCCACGACGATCACCGCGCTCATCGTGGCGTGGATATTGCAGAACACCCGCACGACGCCTTCCCGTTGGAAGCGGATCTTGTACGTTCCGCCGGGCGGATAGAGCCCCGTGTCGAACGGCTGGCCGGCGAAGTTGGAAAAGGCGTTGTGGAAGATGGGATCGAAGTTGGGCAGGTCGACGATGGTTCCCACCGGCACCACGCTGACGTGGGGCAGGAAGCGCTTGTTGCGCTGCGTGATCACGTGGACCTTACCCACCGGCAGGGGAGCCTTGCCTTCCAGCGGTTCCAGCCACACCGCGATGCCGGAAGCCTCGCGGACGCGGGCGCCCTTGGCGTTGGTGAGTTCCACCGCGCCGGCGACATTGGCGCAGAACGCGGGCGCGCAGGCCAACAGGCTAAAACTGGTAAGCAGCCGAAAGGTCATACCGGTTGTTCTTCCTGTTGCCCGATCCCAAGTAGTTCGTCCGTATTTGCATCGCCTCGATTCCGAGGATCACGTTCGGCGCCACACGGAACATGAAGTTGATCGCGCCGGTGCGGTTGGCGGCGATGTTGTTCAGCGCCAAATCCGCGTTGCGGTCGTCGTGCACGCCGCCGAACAGGTTCATCGTCACGCGTCCGGTGAAGGGAAACGCCAGTTGCGACCATCCGCCCTTGCTGCGCACGGCGATGATCGAGGCCGGGCCGCGAATCGTGAGGCCTTGGCGAAAGGCGCCGAAGTGATGGATGTTCTGGCCGCTCCAGAACAGACCGCTGAACTCGAGCTTCGACCACGGGTTGGCGAACCAGTCGATGGAGGCCAAGTTGGAGGGGATGCCGATGCCCGCGACATGGCTTTCGCTGAAGTGGAAGCCGGGGGCGATCTCCACGCGGCGGCGCGAGTCGAACTCGTGCGCGAACTCGAAACGGCCCTGCAGAGCGGGGCGGCGCCGTTCGAAAGCGACCTGTGCGGTCGTGGTGGCCTCCTCCGAGGTCTGATACAGGCCGATCTGGCCTCGCAGCATGTCGCGCTCGCCGAAGCTGACCCGTTGTTCCAGCCGGATCTGCGGCTGCCAGCGCCACAGGTTACCGGCGGCGGTGAGAGGAGAAACGCCCACGAAGCTGAAGCTGGACGGATCGCGCTGGGAGAACAGCGGCTTGTCCTGTCCCACGAACAGGCTGCGCGTCTTCCAGTCGACGTGGATGTTGGCGGTCCGCATGCGAACGGGCGCGAAGTTGTTGTTCTCGGTGGGCCCTTCGAAGAAGTCCATGAAGAGGGATCCGCCGACGTCTCCGCCGAGAAAGGTCGTGGGTCCGCGATACTCGATCCCGAGCACCGACTGCCGGAAAGTCATCGCCGACGTGGCTCGGCCGGGGATGCGGGCGGCGGTGGTGGCATGGTCGGCGTTGTTCGCCTGCCGGCCGTTGCGATAAAGGTTCGCCAGCGCCATGCCGGTGAACCGCAGCGGGAACTTCTGGCTCGTTTCGACTTTGGTCTGCGCCTGCTCCTCGATCCGCCGCTCGGCGATCTCGAGCCGTTCGGGGATCGTTGGCGCGTTCGCGGCAGGGGCTCCGCGCAGCTTCTCCACCTCGTCGCGCAACTCCCGGATCTGTTCCCGCAGAGTCTCGTTTTCCTTCTCCAGCCGGTTCAGCCGTTCGACGACGCGGTCGATCGATTGCGCCGAGGCAAGCGCGGCGATCAGCGATAGAGCCGCCGCGCGCGCCAAACCATTAACCATCTTTCTCCTCCTGGATCAGTTGTTCCAGTTTACGCCGAAGCGCCGCCGGCGAGTAGGGCTTGGTGAAGTACGCGTCGGCGCCGAGGCGGCGCGCCCGGTCCGGCGAGTCCGGATCGGTGGAGCCGCTCGAGACGATGATCGGCAGACGCGCGAACTTCGGATTCGCGCGGAGCTTGGCGATGAGATCGAAGCCGTTCATGCGCGGCATTTCGAGGTCGGTGATCACGGCCGCCACGAAGGCGCCGGGTTCGTCATCCAGCACGCGCAAGGCGTCGGCCCCGGAGTCCGCCACGCGGACCTCGACATCCGGAACCATCGACAGCGCGATTTCCAGATTGGCCGCCATGTGCGGCGAATCCTCCACGATCAGGACGAGACGGGAAGACACGAGTGCCTCTTTCACATCTCATTGTTCCGCGAATCCAAGGCGTCGATAAACAGGGGACTTGTAAAAAACCTGTAAATATGGCGAACGTTAGCAGCCCGTGGTGCAAGTAGCATGGCCGCGCGCAACCATGACATGGCTGCGGCGGCGGCCACGGGCGGCAAACGCCACTGCGCGGAGCCTGCGTTGCAAGTCCAATTCGCCCAGTGGGTTGCGGCGGCGCCGGGCCGCTTCCT
>SYLY01000273.1 GCA_005808475.1 Acidobacteriota bacterium | reverse complement strand
GGAGATGCCGCCGGAATCGAACGTGACGCCCTTTCCCACCAGCCCGAGGTGCGCCGCACCCGCGTAACTCTCCGGACGGTAGCGCAGCACGATCAACGCCGGCGGTTCATCGCTGCCCATCGAGACGCCGAGAAGCGATCCCATTCCGATCTGGCGCATCCGGTCCTCGTCGAGGACCTCGATGTCGAGCCCCACTTCCGCGGCCATCGCCGCGGCCCGCGAGGCCAGTTCGAGAGGATTCATCAGATTCGACGGTTCGTTGACGAGCGAGCGGGTGAAGTTCTGCGACTCGGCCAAAATCACCCCGCGCTCGAAGCCCGCGGACGCATCCGCGTCCGGACCGGAGGCGAGCAGGATCTCGAACGAGCCGACGTGCTTGGCGTCCTTGTCGGGTCCCGTCTTGTGGCGGTCGGGCTCGTAGTCTCCGAGGATCGCGCCTTCGATGGCGGCCTCCACGAAGGCGCCGGTGGAATGAGCGGCCGTCAGCGTCAAAGCGCACGAGTGCGCCGACTTCGACTTCGCGGTTCGGAGGCCCGTCCCGGCGGCGGCCCTCATCTCGGCCGTTCCGAATTTATCCGCCGGTCCGCATCCCACCAGTGTCAGGCGGCGGGTGGCCAGACCGGCGGGCGCGTGCAGAACGGCGGTCTCGCCGGGCTTGCCCGAGAACTCGCCGGATTCATAGAGATGGGCGATGACGGTGTCGCAAGGCGCGTCCAGCTTAGGAGCTTCGCCAGCGAAGGCCAGAACGATGAGAGCGTCCGAATCGGCCGCCGGGGCCGTCGCGCGCCGAATGGTGGCTTGCATGAAAATGAATCAATCCTTGCGTCGTCGTTGAACCGCCGCGCGAGCTTCGGCCTCCTGCTCCCGTTTTCTTTCGCTATCGCGTTTGTCGTGGAGCTTCTTGCCGCGGGCGACGGCGATCTCGCATTTCACGAGACCTTCCTTAAGGTACACTTTGGTGGGAACGAGCGTGAAGCCCCGGTCGCGGGTTTTTCCGAAGATTTTCTCGATCTCGTCCTTGTGAAGCAACAGCTTGCGCTTGCGAACGGCTTCGTGATTGGCGCGGTTGCCGTGCGAGTACGGGCTGAAGTGCGCGTTCATCAGCCACGCTTCGCCATTGACGATATCGCCGAAGGCGTCCTGGAGGTTGATCCTCCCGGTGCGGGCAGACTTCACCTCCGTTCCGGTGAGGACTAGCCCCGCTTGATAAAAGTCGAGGAGCTCATAATTGTGGCGCGCCTGCCGATTATCGGAAAGGACCTTGAACTGTTTGGGGGTGTCGGCCATGGAATCGTACTCAACGCCAGGAAGCCTTTCCGCGTCAGTCTTTTATGACGGGGAACGACCTACCCTGAGGATAACACAGGACCGGACGACGTAAGATGCTTCTTTTGAACCGTTTAGCCGTGATAATCACGGCCTTGGCGATGCTCGCGCCGCTCGCCGGTCCGGCGTTGGCCCGCAACCGCAAAGCCGAAAAGCTGCTCAAGGATGGCAGACTGGCCGAAGCCAAGCGCGATTTCGACAAGGCGCTCGAGCTTTTCGAAGAGGCCGTGTCGATCGACCCCGAGGATGCGGCATATCAGTTGGCGGTGCGCCGGGTCCGGTTCCAGGCAGGACAGCTCCATTTCGATCGCGGCATGCGGCTTCGCGAGGAAGGCAAGCTCGAGGAGGCGGCGGCCGAATTCCAGAAGGCGTTCGCCACCGATCCTTCGTCCGGCGGTTCCGCCCAGGAACTGCGGCGGACGATGCAGATGATCGACCAGGCGAAGAAAAGGGCGGAGGGTGGATCCCAGGACCGCTCGGCTCTGAATCCGTCGGAGGCCGCGCGCGTCGATCTCGAGGAGCGTCTCGCCTCCATGCTTCCGGCCCCGGAGTTGAAGCCCCTCCAGCGGCAGATTTCCACCCTGAAGATGAACAACCAGCCGGTCAAGGTGCTCTACGAGACGCTCGGCAAGCTGGCGGGGGTCAACGTCATCTTCGATCCCGAGTACCAGAGCACGGGCCGCAACTACTCGATCGACCTCAGCAATACTTCGCTCGAGCAGGCGCTGGACCACCTGTCGATCCTGACCAAAACGTACTGGAAGCCGCTCTCTCCGAACACGCTCTTCCTGACCAACGACAACGTCACCAAGCGGCGCGATCACGAGGATATGGTGGTCAAGACGTTCTACCTGAAGAACCTCACGACGCCGCAGGAGTTGCAGGAAATCGCCACCATTTTGCGATCGGTCACCGACATCCGCCGCGTGTTCACCTTTAACACGCAGAACGTGATCATGGTGCGCGGAACCGTGGATCAGGTGCTGCTCGCCGAAAAGCTGGTCGCCGATGTCGACAAACCGAAGGGCGAAGTGGTCATCGACGTGGTGGTGATGGAGGCGAACCGGTCCCGAACGCGGGATCTGGCGGCTTCATTCACCAGCGGCGGCACCAACGGACTGCGGCTGCCGGTCAGTTTCTCGCCCCGGAGTGTTCTGGGATCGATCACCGGTTCCAACGGGACGGGCACGACCGGAACGACGGGAACCACCGGTTCCACCACCACAACGACAACAACCGGAACGCCCGCCACGGGAACGACCTCCAGCGGATTGGTCAGCTTGCCCAATGTTCCCAACATCCGCCACGGAGATTTCGCGGTCGCGGTCCCGAGCTTCCTTCTGCAGGCGCTCATGACCGATCGCGGGACCCGCGTGTTGCAGTCGCCCCAGATTCGCGCGACGCACGGCGTCAAATCCGATCTCAAAATCGGCGACCGCTTTCCGTACGCCACGGGCAGTTTCCAGCCCGGCGTCGGAGCGATCGGCGTGTCGCCGCTCGTCAGCACGCAGTTCCAGTTCGCCGATGTCGGCGTCAACGTCAGCTTGACGCCCACGGTGCACGGCTCGGACGAAGTGAGCCTTCAGGTGGAAATCGACATTTCGAACGTGCGCGACCGCATTGATGTCGGCGGCCTGTCGCAGCCCGTCATCGGGCAACGCAAATTCACGCATTTCGTCCGGCTGCGCCAAGGCGAGGTGAGCCTGCTCGGTGGATTGATGCAGAATCAGGACACGCGGTCGATTTCCGGCACGCCCGGGCCTGGCAATATTCCGATTCTGCGCCGGCTGTTCAGCGGCGAGAACATCGAGAAGACGAACAGCGAGTTGCTGATCGCGCTGGTGCCGCACATCATCCGGACGGCCGATGTCCAGGACATCAACCTGCGCGACGTCGCCGCCGGAAACGACACTTCGGTGAAGCTCAACCGTAGCCCGCGCGTCGAAGTTCCGAAGCCGGTTGTCAAGCCGGCCCCTGCCGCCGCCGCTCCGCCCGCGCCCACTCCCGCGCCTCCCACGCCCGCTCCCGCGGCATCCAATCCCCCGCCTGATCCTCCTCGAACGCCGCCTGCGGGGTTGCCCCAAGGGCTGCCCTTCCAACTGCCCGGCGTCAACGTCCCCGGCGGGGCGCCGCCGCCCCCATCCGGCGTCCCCGCCGCGCCTGGTGGGATGTCTCGCGCGCAAATCAGCTTTCTGCCGGGCGGAGCGATCGCCACCAAAGTGAGCAGCGCTCTGACGGTAATGGTCCAGCTCGACAACGGAAGCGACATCTTCGGCGCTCCGCTGAAGATCAAGTGGGACCCCAAGGTGTTGCGATTGAACGACTGTCACCAAGGGAACGCTTTTCGTCGGCAACGGACAGCAGAACATCTTCACGCGCAATATTCGTAACGATGCCGGCGAGGCGACGGTGGAATTGACCCGCAAGACCGGAATGACGGGTGTCAACGGTTCCGGTTCGCTGGTGAATCTGGTGTTTCAGGCCATCGGCAAAGGCTCGACAACCGTGAGTCTGACCGACCTGGCGGTCAAGGACTCCAAGCAGCAGCCCGTTCCCGTACACTCCCCCGTGGTGTCGGTCAACGTCGAGTAGCGGGCAACCTCATGTCGCGCAAACGTTCCAGACGGGGACTCACGCTGGTGGAGCTCATCGTGGCGTTCACGATTCTGCTCCTGATCACCGGCATGGCCGTGCCGCTCACCCGCTACCGGGTGCGGCGCGAGAAGGAACGGGCGCTTCGCCTGGCACTGGTCGACATGCGGAAGGCTATCGACAAGTACAAGGACGCCTGCGACTATGGCCTGCTCGGAGCCGAGAGCAAGAAGCTCGACTCGGAGTGCTATCCCGAGTCGCTCGAGGCACTGGTCGAAGGCGTGAAGGCGGCCGGCGCGCAGGATAAGAAGATCAAGTTCCTGAGGCGCATCCCGAAGGACCCGTTCACGGGCCGTCGCGATTGGGGGATGCGCAACGTAAAGGACGATCCGCAGTCGACCAGTTGGGGCGGGTCGCACGTATTCGAAGTTTATACCAAGACCTACGAGAAGGCGCCGGATGGGAGCCCATATGCGGAATGGTAACAGTACTCATAGTAAAGGCTTTACGATTGTCGAGATGATCATCGTGATGACGATTATCTCGATCCTCGCGACACTCGCCGTACCGATGTATCAGAAGTCGATTCAGCGAAGCAAGGAGAGCGTGTTGAAGAACAATCTCTTCACCATCCGCAACGTGATCGACGAGTATACATACGATAAACAAAAGGCGCCGCAGTCCCTGCAGGATTTGGTGACCGAGGGCTACCTGCGGCAGGTGCCCGAGGATCCGATCACCGGTTCCAATCAATCCTGGAAGGTGATCATGGAGGACTCGCTCACCATGGTGAACCAAACCGAACCCGGTATCTTCGACGTTCGTAGTGGAGCCGACAAGAGAAGTCTCGAAGGAAGTCCGTACTCGGAATGGTGAGGCGCGTGCGGGAGGCAGAGCGAACGGGTGCGGGGATTGAGGCGCCCGCCTTCGGCTCGAGGGGACCCTCCGCCGCGACATCTCTCCCCTTGTCAAGGACTCGATGTCGCCTTGTTCCAATTTGATACGAACCGGTTGACAGGTAGATTACGGTCCTGTTAAGTTCGCCTTCTCCGATGAAGTCTCTCGCTGTTTCGAAAACCACTGCCGGCCGGTTGTTGATGGTGGACGACAATCGAATGGGCCTCACCGCGAGGAAGGCGGTTTTCGAGGAGTTGGGCTTCGAAGTGGACACCGTTTCGACCCCCGATGAAGCGCTCGAGAGGGCCGCCGGCGGGGATTTCGACGTGCTCATCACCGACTACCGGATGACCACGATGAACGGGGTCGATTTGATCAAGAAGCTGCGCGAGAAGGAGTCCAAGACGCCCGTCATCCTCCTGTCGGGATTCGTGGAAGCGCTGGGGCTTTCCGAGGCCAACACCGGGGCGGACGCGGTCATCCAGAAAAGCGCCAACGAGTTGAGCCACCTCGTGCGGGCCGTGAAAACGCTCCTGAAGCCGGCCCGAAAGCCCCCGTCTTCCGGTGGCGCGCCACCGTCTTCCCGGCGCAAGAAGGCATAGACGTCCTGGACCCCTCGCTCGAGCGTGAACTCGCCTACCACGAGCGCTTGTACTCGGGGTTCGCGCAGGGGCATTTCGCGAAACCGGCGGTTCGGGCGCTTCGCGCGCATATGGCGCGCCGGGTGGTCGCGAGGCTAGGGCTGGGAGCCCGGTCCCGTGTGTTGAGCGCCGGGTGCGGGATCGGCGACACGGAGTTGCTGATCGCGCCCCAGGTGGAGAGCGTCATCGGCGTCGATTTGTCGCCGGCGGCGGTTCGCCAGGCGAACGACGACGCCCGGCGCGCCGGGATCGGCAACTTCCGCGCCATCGAGGGGGCCCTCGAAGCCGCCGCCGCGCACGGGCCGTTCGACGCCGTGATCGCGATCTTCTTCCTGCACCACCTGCCGGACGGGCCGCTTGGGGCGGCGGCAAACACGATTCACGCCCTGCTGGTCCCCGGCGGCGGCTTCTACGGCCTGGACCCGAGCGAAAAGCGGCTGGCCGGGTGGATCGGCGAGACGTTCTTTCCCCGGTTGATGGCGCGCTACCAAAGTCCTGGAGAACGGCCGCTTTCGCCTGCGGCCACGCAACAGGTCTTCCAGCGGGCGGGGTTCCAGGCCGAGACCTCCTGGTACGATTTCGTCTCCACGCCGTTGGCCGGCTTGTTGCCCGGGTGGAAGTCCGGCTACGCGGCCGCCCGGCTGCTGGATGAAGCGCTGGTCCGCGCTCCGGGACTGAACCGCCTGTCGAGCAACTTCGAGATCGTCGCGCGGCCCGCTATAATCGCTGCGAGGTGATTGTCGGCGAGTGAGGATACTGATCTCGGCGGGGGAGGCTTCCGGCGACCTGTATGCCTCGGCGCTCGCCACCGCCTTGCGCGCCGTGCTTCCCGGTGCGTCGTTCTTCGGCTGCACCGGCCCGCGGATGCGCGCCGCGGGCGTCGAGACGGTGATCGACGCGGCCAGCCTGAACGTGGTGGGGCTGGTGGAGGTGATCCGGCATATTCCGCGCATTCACGGCCAGTTCCGCAAGCTTGCGGCGTCGGCCACCGAGCGCCGTCCCGATCTCGCCATTCTGACCGACGCGCCCGATTTCCACCTGCGGCTCGCGCCCAAGCTGCGTGCGATGGGCGTCCCGGTGGTCTATTTGGTGGCTCCGCAGGCATGGGCGTGGCGCAAGGGCCGCATTCCCGCGATGCGCCGCGATCTGAACCACCTGCTCTGCATTTTTCCGTTCGAGGAAGCGTTCTTCCGGGGTCACGGCGTTCCCGCCACCTACATCGGGCATCCGCTCACGCGGATCGTGCGGCCTTCGATGGAGCGGAAGGAGTTCCTGAGCAAGCACGGACTCCCGCTCGACCGTCCGCTGGTGACCCTGCTGCCCGGCTCGCGCCCCGGGGAAATCGCCCGTCATCTGACGGTTCTCCCCGCCGCCGTCGAGCGGATCGCGGGCCGCGCGCCGGCTTCCTTCGTCCTGGCGACCCCGGCGGGGCTGCGGCAACGACTGGGGTTTACATTTTTCACGGAACCGATCGGCCGCGCGCCCATCCAACACATTGAGGGTGAAACCTGGGATGCTATCGCCCACGCGGATCTCGCCTTGGCCGCCAGCGGTACGGTGACGATCGAGGCCGCGTTGCTCGGCGCCCCGATGATCGCCTTCTACAAGGTCAGTCCATGGAGCTGGTGGATGGGCCGGTACTTCGTCGACGTTCCGTTTTTCTCGATGGTCAATCTGGTGGCCGGAAAGCGCGTCGTTCCCGAACTGATTCAGGACGATTGCACGCCGGACGCGCTCGCCTCCCACGCGCTGGAGTTACTCGCGAACCCCGCCGCGCGGGATACGATGAAGAGAGATCTCCTCGACGTTTCGAACCGCCTGGCCACTTCCCGCGATCCCATGGAAACCGCGGCCGGAATCGTCATGGGGATTGCCCAAGGAGAAATGCGAAAGTGAAGAGACTGCTGGCCACGATGGCCGTACTCGCCTCGGCGGCCGTCGCGCAACAGGACAAGCGGGTGCGCATCGATGTGGAGGACTACCTCATCGAAGCCGAAATCGATCCGCGCGCGCAGACGCTCAAGGCGACCGTGGCCGCCCGCTTCCAACCCGGCGAGGACACCCTCACCGCCGTTTTCGAACTCAACAACGCCCTGCAGTTGACGCGCGTGGTGGACGGGACCGGGCGGCAGATTCCCGCCACGAGGAATCCGCAGGACTTCACGGTGCGGTTGAACTTCCCCGAATCGCTGCCCAAGGGCAAGACCGCCACCGCGATCTTCACCTATGAAGGCAAGCTGGTGGGCAACCCCGACGAGTCGCCAGTCTATGGCATCAAGTTCGCCGCGATCAATCCCGATTTCGCCTACCTGATGTATCCGGCGCGATGGTTCCCGGTGAGCGAGTACACGGCGGACCGTTTCACGGCGACGTTGAAGATCGCCGTGCCGCCGGAGTTCCAGGTGATCGGCGCCGGTCTGGAAACCAAATCCGAGGCGGGCGGCAAGACGGTCCACGAGTTCGCAAACACGCGGCCGTCCTTCCCTGGCAGCATCGCGGTGGTGAAGGGGACGGGCATCAAAAGTTCGTCCGCGGGTGTCACGACGCTGTTCCACTTCCGCGGCGAGTCCGCCGGAATGGCGGCGAGCTACGGCGAGGAGACCGGCAAGATCATGACCTGGCTCACCGATCTGTACGGGCTGCCGCCGCAGGCCAACCTGACGATCGTGGAAACCGAGGCCGGCGCTCCGAACGGCTATTCGGCTCCCGGAATTCTATTCCTCAACACGCGATCGATCGGCAAGAGCGTGAACTCCCGGCTGCTGGTGAATCAGATGTCGCGGCAGTGGTGGGGCAATTCGGTGTCGCCGTTGTCGCGCAACCATATATGGATCACCAACGGCGGGGCGCGGTACGCGGAATTGATGTGGCTCGAACAGAGCGCGGGAGCGGCGGCGCTGGAAGCCGAACTGCGCGACATCTATATCGAGGCTCTCACCGTGGACGAACCGCCGGTCATCCAGGCCGGACGGCTGGAGGATTATTCACCCGAGTTCAACGCGATCACCAGCGCCAAGGGCGCGGCGGTCATGGGGATGCTGCGTCACGTGGCCGGCGAGGAAGCGTTCAAGAAGACGCTGAAGACGTTTCTCACGGAGAACGCCGGCAAGTCCGCTGGAACGGAGGCGTTTCGCAAGCAGGCGGAGGCGGCCTCGGGCCAGAACCTGCAGGGCTTCTTCATCCAGTGGATCGAGTCGCAGGGCGCGCCCGAGTTCAAGCTCGAGTACACCGTCTACCGCACCACGAAGGGGTTCCGAGTAATGGGGAAGGTGATGCAGGATCTGGACACCTTCCGCATGCCAGTGGATCTGTTGATCGAGACCGAGGGCAACCCGGAGCGGAAGACGGTGGAAGTGGTGGGCACGTCGTCGGAGTTCATCGTGGAGACGTTCGGGCGGCCGAAGAAGGTGACGCTCGATCCCGGCTACAAGGTGCTGCGCTTCTCCAATCAGGTGCGCGTCGCGGTGGCCATCCGGCGTGGCGAGATGTTCGCCGAGGTGAGCGAATTCCCGGATGCCCTCAAGGAGTATCAGAAGGCGCTCGACTCCAATCGCAACAGCTCGATGGCGCACTTCCGGGTCGGGGAGCTCTTCTTCCTGCAACGCAACTATCAGGCGGCGGCCAACGAATTCCGCTACGCGCTCGACGGCGATCTCGAACCGAAGTGGATCGAGGTGTGGGGGCATATCAACCTCGGCCAGATCTTCGATATCACCAATCAGCGCGAGCGCGCGGTGAGCGAGTACAACCAGGCGATCCGCACCAAGGACAACACGCAGGGGGCGCAGGAGGTCGCGGCGAAGTATATGAGGACTCCGTATCAGCGTCCGGCGCAAGCGGAGAACTGAGGCTCGCGGACCTAGCGAGGCTTGGCCGGGCAAGACCGCCGGCGCTCGATTCGCGCGGAGCCGGCGCCTACCGGCGCAAATAGCCGGCTCGCGAACGGACGCGAGCGCCGTCGCGCTTCACCGAGATGTTCAACGCGTGGAACCCCGGCGTTTCGCCCGGGTGGAATCCGATCACGTACCGATTCCGCAGATCGTCCGCGATCCTCTGGAACATCGCGCCATAGCCGCCGTCCGCGGCGAGGAACTGTAGGCCTCCGGTCTCTTCCGCCAGCCGCTGCGGACGGAAGACGGGCCTGGCTGTCGCATGGCGCGGGTACTTGATCGCGTAGACGAGCGCTTCCGAACGGTGCGCCTCCACCAGCGTCTCGGCGAACGATCGCGAACTCCCGGTATCGACACCGTCCGACATCACGATCAACGCCTTGCGCCCGGCGGTCTCGAGCAACCGGAGCCGCAGCGCCGCCCAAACACCATTCCAGAGGGCGGTGCCTCCGCAATCGGAGATCGCCGCGCCCGGCTCCTTGCCGAGACCCGCGAACACCCGCAGCGCGCACTGGCCGCCGAGAGGCGGACCCACCGGCGCGCCGAGCTGGATCGCACGAACCAGTTCCTCCGGATCGGCGGTCAGATCCCGGGTGAGCCGCACCTCCGCTCCCACCGATACCAGGAATGCGCGATCGCCCGGCCGCAAGACTCCGCGAAAGAAGTCCGCCAGCGCCGCGCGCTGTTCGCCCGCGCGATCCTCCTGGCTGTCGCTCACATCCATCACGATGCCGATGGTCAAGGGCAGGCCCGACTCGAACCACAGGTTCTCGACGCGGCGCGGCTCGCCGTTGTCGAGGATTTCGAAGTCCTCCGGCTTCAGATTGCGCGCCACTGTCCCGTCGGGGTTGGTGACGTGCACGGGCACATTCACCAGGTTGACGTCGACTCGGAAGACCACGTCCTGCGCGGCGGCCAGCGCGGCCAGGGCTAGAGCGAGCCGCGGTAGGCGATGCATGCTTCCAGTTCCCGGCGGAACTCGGCGATGTCCACCTCGCGGTCGGAGCAGACCAGGAATAGCACGCCGTCGTCGCGGAAATCGCCGCACCAAGCCATGGTTTCGGCGTCGCTCCATTCCGCCCGGTACTCGCGCATTTTGTCGTCCGGCATCGCGTCGAGATAGGCGCGAAGGTTGACTGCGGCGTCGTCGCCGGGCTCCTCGCGGGGGAGCTGTTCGAAGTTCCAGCGCGGAGTTGCGTCCATCGCGATCAACCATCAGTGTACACTGTGTCTTTGACCGATCCCATCGTACAAGCGCACTTGAGGGAGCTCGGCGCGCCATACCGTGTATTCGCGCGCATCGAATCTCCGGAGCTTCGCCGGCAAGCCGCGGGTCTGATCGACTTTCTGCAGGGCGAGCGGTTCGCCGTGCCCGATCACCTGGGCGATCCGCCCGACGCGATCCCTTGCCTGTTGGCCGCTGTTCGCGCGGCGCATCCGGACCGCAAGTGCGCGGCCTATGTGATCTCCGATTTTCCCGGCTGGCTCGCCGGCGTGGCGGAGGGTTCCCGCGAGGCGTTTCTGAGCGGGTTTCCCGAACTGGCGCCAGCGGCTTACGATTTGGGCGCGGCCGGCATGAAACAAGTAGTCGACGTGGTGAACGCCGAACCGCGCACGCTGAAGCCGGTGGCGGCGTACGCGTTGACCACGGCGGAGGCGATCCGCGCGGTGGTGCGCATCGCGCACGGCGCGGTCGAGCACGGCCGTTTGGACCTGCTGGACGGGATGGTGGCGGCGTTTCCGGCGGCGCGCATGGAAGAAAGCAAGGAAGCCGAGCGGATTCCCCACGGCATCGCGGAGACGTCGGCGGCCGCCGGCGCGGCGTGGCCGCTGGCGATGGAACTGTGCCTCGACTTGGTGAAGCGCAACCTTTCAAGCGCTCACTCGGCGATGTCGTCGCTTCCGGGGATCTTGAAAAAGAGCGCGGACGCGGCGGCTTATCTGGGCGACTTCCGCTCGATCGTGGACGCGATGGACATCCAGGCTCTCGGCGCATGTCTGCATGCGCTGCCGGGATGGCACGCCAAGGGAGGCGCGGCCGCCACGCGGCGATTCGTGGCGCTGGCCTGCCAGGCGTCGGATGAGTTCGGAGTGGTGGCGGGGATGGCGTTTCTCGAGCGCAAGACCACGTCGTCGCGCCAGTTGCTTCCCTAACAGCTCGTGGCGTGAGGGATATGGCCGCGCGCAAGTCCAATGCGCCCCTGGGAGAGGCGTGGTGAGTGCGCCGATCCGTGTGCCGCGAGAGCGCTCCGAAGGCCGGCAGGCTCCGCTCTCTTCGAGCGGGCGCGGTGGGCGAACCCCACCGGAATCGCCGGTCCTTCCTGTTCGAGCTACGGTAGCGTCAGCCGCCGCAGCATCGTTTGAACTTGATCGCGGAGCCGCATGGGCAGGGCTCGTTGCGGCCGACTTTCGGCGCGGGGCGGCGAAAGGGCAGTATGCGCGGGGGGTGTTCGGCTCTCGTGTGCTCTTCGGCCGCGGGCTCGGGATCGCTGGAAACGGTTTCCTTTGTTTTCAACGACTTCTCGGGTTCGTTTTGCAATCTAATATTTTTTTCGTCAGCGGGCTCTGGCCGGTTTCGCTGGATGGCGCGGAGTTCGCGGACGGCCCGGAAGAAGGCGCGCGCGGTGCGATCTCGTTCGGTGAACGAGGCTTCCGAGCCCATGGCGTCGATTTGACGCAGAGCCGCCGCGGTTACCAGGAGATGGGCGAAGACGAGTTCCTCGAGGGCTCCCTTCGGCGCCAGGTCGCTCCGCAGTCCCGCGGCCAGTATGTCTTGGGCGCCCGCGGCGCCGTTCATCGCGATCATGATTCGCTCCTTTCGAGGTCAGCGGAGCGTGCTCCGCCGCCACCCAAAGAATGGCGCCCTCGTCAGCCGACGCGTCCCGGCAATGGCGCCTCCTTTCGATGGTCCGTTGTAACCGATTGAAAAGGAGGGAAATTTAGTTGCAGGTTTTTTCGATGAATCGCGGAACGGCTTACCGGCCAATCCGCGGTGGGGCGGCGGGAGGCAGGCTGCTTGCGAACGCTACGTCAGCGCGGCGCCGCCCGGCGAGTCAGTCCTGCACGATGATCCGCTGCCGGGCGTTCATCTCGCCGGCGTCCGCTTCCAACCGGTAGAAACCGCTGAGGGCCGGGGTGATGAGGCGCACGGTCAGGCGGTCCAGAGGGGCTCCCGCATAGTCAACGGCGACCGGCGGGGTGATGACGCCGCCGGCCGCCGGCTCACCCATCTCGTCTACTTCCACGAAGCGCAGCGACGCGCCGATCCGGGGAACCGGTTCGGAAAAGTGGAGCGACACGGCAATGGTGGATTCCGGCGGGACCACGTCGCTCACGACGAAGAGTTCCAGTTGGCGCCCCATGGCAGCGGCAAGGACGCCGGGCCGACCCAGTAGGAGTCCGAGCTTGCGGCGGAGATCGCGGTCCTTGTAGATGGTCCCATGCGGAGCGCCCACGATCGAACTCTGTACGCCGCTCTCGATGGCGCTCCAAATAGGGACCGTGCCGTCGCCGCCGCCATCGCGGAGCTCCCTGTCTTCCTGGATGCCCGCGCCCGTATCCCGGAGCCATGCCGCCGTGATCGTCTCGTCCCGGGTTCCGGCGAAGAAGAAGTAGCGGACCTCGGCCGGCCGGCGGGAAAGATCCAGCTTTGCACGGAAACTCCGCGCGGCGGCAAGGTTCGCCGCGCTCAGCCCGAGCGGACCGGCAACCGCCGGATCATAAATGTCCAGCGGCTTCATCTCCCCGTCGTGCGCGAATGGTTCCCCCGGGGGAGGCAGCAACTCATACACGGAAGGGAACCGCGGATCCGCGGCAAGTTCGGCCACCTGGTCCGGCGCGAGGAACAGCTTGCGCAGCCATCCCTTGATCGCGAAGAGCGCGTCGGTAGCGCCCCGGTGGGGCGTGCCGAGCGTGAACAGGTTTGTCACCGCCTGGAATCCGGCGCGGCCCGCGTAGTCCCCCGATTCGAGGTAGCAACGGGAAATCAGCCCACCCATGCTGTGCGCGATCAGAGCGATGCTCTTGCCGGGGTTGGCCGCGGCGGCGCGATCGATGACGGAGGCCAGCACGTCCGCCGCAAGCAGGTTGGACTTCCGCCAGTCATAGGGGCAAAGCCACAGCGTTTTCGGGCGCCCATGCTCATGGTAACCGAGTTCTTCCAGATCGCGAATCAGCGATCCGTACTGCTCCACAAAATAGCTGCGAATCAGATCCGTGGCCTCGATCGCCGGATCTTTCAGTTCCGCCATGCGGTTGAACCTGCCGTGCAGGTCCCGGAGCCGGCCGGGCCAGATCACGGCGCCATGCAGCTCGAGAACCGAGCCTAGCGTGCCAGGAACGACAATCACAACGTCAGCCACCGGTCTCTCCTTCGTACTCCCGCAACGCCTTCATCCACGCGTTCCCCACCGGACGCCACGGCTCGGCGAGCGTCCTCAGACAGGCCGGCTCGACGATCATCTTTCGCAGGCCCAGAACCAGGTTTTGGCGGACCCCGGTAAAGTCGAACAGACAGCCGCGGTCTTCCGGGTGGTAGACGATGTCCGGGTTCCGTTGCGCCAGGATCTCGGCCACGATCAGGTGTCCGACGGCGGCCTCGAAAGTCCGGCCGGCTTCGCGGGCGAACTCGCGCACCTGGTAACAGGAGATCACACTCACGGACCTGCCGTCCGACCAGGTGAAGTAGTTCCAGTGCTTGGCGCCGTGCTCGACAAACGCGACCATCGAGCCGGTAAGGCCTACGACGAAGTCGAGTCCCAGGTCTTGCGCCACCAGTTGCGCCTGGGGCAGGAAGTCGTGAGCCCAGACGTTCTCGGCCGGGGGCGCGCCGGTGGCCGCGCCGAGCCCCTTGCCTATGGTTCGGGACCATTGCCGGACCGACTTGGCCTGAGAGACCAGGCCTGGCGGCACGGCGGCGAGCACTTCGGCGAACCGGACGCGGGACTGGGCGGCGTTCAGCGTGTCCAGGATCTCCGGCAGGTTCTCGACGCCGGCGTTCATGTCCCACACACCGGCCAGTTCCGGGTGGCTTCCGCCGGTTTCGAGCGCGGGCGGCGAGGACGGCGCGCCCGCTTTGACGCCCGGACGATGGACGAGGTATTCCATCAGCCCGCCCTCCGTTCGAGGAGCATCGCGCCTTCGTACAGCCGGTACAGCGTGGGGATGCCCCAGGCGAAGTGCCCGAGATCCCCGGCGATGGCGCCGCGCATGCGGAGACGCCCTTCCGCGACGGCCACGTCGATGTCCCCGTGGGCCAGCAGGGATCCGTACAGCCCGTCGAGGAAGCTATCCACGGCCGCCTGGGGCACGGAAAACTGATTGGCCACGACGGCGCCAATGCCGGCGTCGAGGAGACTGACGGCGGTGGACCGGAACTGCGCCCTGAATCCGCCCGCGGACGAGCGACAGGCGCTCAACACGGCCAGCCGGATGCCGCGGCCCTTGAGGCTTTCCGCCAAGACGGAGGCCTTCACCGGAACGCCCTTGCTGTTTTCGGGGGAACGGAAGAGCAGCACGCCTTCGTCCTGGGAATCGACGGCGCCGTGCCCGGCGAACTGGAACACGTCACATGGTTCGGCGGCGAGCGCCCTTTGCACATCGGTCAGGCTGCTGGCGGCGATGACGCGGATGTGAAAATTTCCCGCGCCGAGAGCCTGGTCGAGTTTGTCCCGCATGCGGGGCGCCCAGCGAGCCCAGTGGACCACCTGTTCGTCGGTGGGGTCGGCGGCAACGAACAGGATGCGAAGCTTCGCGCCCTCTTCGAGCCGCAGCGGCGCGGGAGGCGTCTTGCCGACGAACGCCGAGGGCAGGCGGACGATCAGGCGCGTGTTGTCGGGCCCCGGGTCGCCGAGCGGATCAAACTGCATGTACTCCCACGGGAGACGGTGAAACTCTTCGCGGGTGGCGAGCAGTTGCACGCGGACCCGCCGGCCAGAGTCAGCGCGCCCGAGCAGCTTTGCGAGGTCCCCGCGAAAGACGTAGTCGCGCAGTTGGACACCGAAGCTCTTGACCGCGGCCGCGTCCAAGGCGGGGGCTTCTCCCTTGGACACGGCCTCGAGGCGGTCGCGTGTCGCCAGCAGGTCCGTGAGAGTCCGATCGCAGGGGATTTCGGCGATGGCGACGTCGGAGCCGCGGCGGGCGAGCGCCAGGACATGGGGCGCTCCGGCGACTCCGGGGTCGAGGATGGTCAAGTCCAACGCGTCGGGCATCGGCTTCAACGCCCGATGTTATCATGCCTGGGACGAGGCCGGGTCCGCGTTTCTCGCCGGGAAAGAAGTCAAGACGCGTGGCCGAGGTACACGGGGGCCGGTTTTCACATTAGCGGCCGGCTCTTGCGCGCGACCAACCGCTTGCCGACCGGGCGGCTCGGACCCAGGTTCGAGCGGCCACGGCCACGCGAGTGTCAGTCAGACCGGGGACTATATTAGAACAGCGCCGCGAAATCGCGCGCGGAGATAATCCGCGTGCCTTTTTGGGTGTCAAGATCGAGCAGGCCGTTCTTGTCGCCCGTCACGAGGTAATCGGCATTGCCCGCTTCGGACAGGGCCAGCAAGTAATCGTCATCGGGATCGGAAGAGCGCTCCACGCGCGGCAACGGATCGATGTCCCCGGCAAGCTTCCTGACCTGGTTGACCCAGGCGGCCGGCCTTATGGGGCTCGATCAGATCGGCGATCCTGGGCTTGTGCAGCGTGGAGCGCAGCTCGTTGACATGCGTGGCGCAGGTCAGCGGCGTAAATTTGCCGTCTAGCCACATCCCGATGACAGCGGCGGGCTGGCCGGCCGGGACGATCAGGGCGGACACGAGGATGTTGATATCGATGACCACGCGCATCAGGCTTTGTCAGCCTTTTCCTTGGTGCGGCGTTCCGCGCGGACCTCGCTGACGGCCCCGTCGACAATGCGCTGAATTTCATCGGGGCCGGCGCCGGCATTGCGCGCCCAGATGTCCTGCACCGTGCACTGAAGCACGCGCCGGTTAACGGCATCCTCGGCGAATTTCGAGAGATCGCCTTTCTTCATGCCCTGGGAGCCCAGGAATGTACGCAGGTTGAGATCGGTGTCCTTCGAGACCTCGAGGCTCCAGCGAACGGCTTGTCCCTCCATTTTGCACCTATGCGCTCAAGTCCATAGACGCTCAAACGTCTATACGTCTATTAACGTCTATTATAGGCCGGATTCGGGCTGTGGACGAACCGGCGCGCGGGTTGTCGAGGAACTCGACCGGACCCGCCGCGAACTTGCGGCGCGGCAGGTGCGCATCCCTGCCGCGGCTGATGTTGGAAGAACGCCGGTCCCGGCCGGCTTTCGCTTGCGCTACCGCTAGCCCGCGCATCTCGCCAAGTTTCGGTCGAAACGCGCGATAAGACCATGCCTGCTTCGTTGCGCTTGCTCACCGTGCTCGACGTACTGTTCAAGTACGTCTCCGCGCGCTGAGCGGCGCGCGCCTCGGGTTCAAGGCTTTCTCACGTGTTTCGCCTCGAAACCTGGTGAGATACGCGGGCTGGTCCGGGACCCGTTTTATGTTTGGCGCCCGCCATCGAACGCCGGGACCAGGGCCCGGATGTGGAGTTGCACTCCCGCGACATCAGGACGCCGCGCCTCTCGCTCGAGGCTGCCATCAGCCCGCTCCCCGTCCCCGGCGCACCGGAAGCCATTGTTCTCTGGTTCCCGTCGTTGTTCCCGTTACGGTCAGACGAACGCGCGACCGTGTTCCGCAGGTTTCAGGATAGTCCATATTCCGGCGGCGTCTTTTCGATTCGCGCTCGCGAGCCAGCCGCCGGCCATCCTGCCAACTTCCTCGAGCGGCGTCGCGGCGAATCCGCAGGAATCGGCGGTGACGACGCCCACGTCCCGCGACAGGCGGATCAGAAACCGGATCCGATTCACCTCCTTTACTGCGCCCAGAATGGAGGCTGATTTTTGCTTCTGGTAACTGGCGTCCACCAGATGCATGAGGGGCGCAACGATCCTTCGGTGAGCATCTGGCCAAGGCAGAATTTGTGCGATCGCGGGAAGTTTTCGGTCTTTTTCAGCACCCACAGGTCCCACAGATTCCAAGTGTAAGCTTTTTGCACGATGACCGCGGGTTCGTCCGTGGAGGGCCTCATGTCAAAAAAACATTCGTTGGGGACTTTGTCCCCAAACCCCTTGCATGTTACTAATGCGCCGGTGTTCCATTAATATTCCATCTATAACATAAAACATAAAGTAATTCAACGTAATTCCCCGGCGCACCGAAACCCCAGCGCGAAGAACTGGGCGGAAGGCCCGTTCACGACACGGTACGAGACGCGCGGGACCTGATCGACGCTGAACCACGACCCGCCCCGACACACACGGCCCGCTTCTGCCGCACCGCCTGCAGGAACCACCGCAGGAGCGCTGGAATAGGCCTCGTGGCGATCATTAGTCCATTCCCATACGTTTCCGATCATATCGTGCAGCCCCCACACGTTCGGTCTGAGCAACCCCACGCCCTGCGTCCCCACCTTGCTATCATTCCCGTACCACGCGATCGCTTCCAACGGACCATACCGCGCCGACGGATTCCCCGCGCGCGCCGCGTACTCCCACTCCGCCTCCGCCGGCAGCCTCATCCCCCCCGCCTTCTTGCAGTACTGGGCCGCCTGCACAAAGTCGACCGTCTCCACGGGCCGGTTGTCGCCCTTGTAGCGACTCGGGTTGTCCCCCATCACCTTGCGGTACGCCGCCTGCGTCACTTCGGTCCGGCCCATCCAGAATCCTCGCGTGATCTCCACTGGATGCGCGGGCTTCTCATCGGGCTCGCACTCGTTGTCGCCCGGCGAGCAGCCCATCACGAACCGCCCCGGCGGGATCCACACATACTCCAGACCGTCCGCCGAGTTGACGCGATTCGCCAAGCGGGCCTCCAGGAACTCGACGCGGCCCTCCTCCAGACCGACCGCGATTCGCCTCGAACCCGGATCGAAGGCGAGGGCGGTAACGCGCGAGGAGAAGTCCCTCCGCTCGGAATGACCGCCCACCAGCGTCGCGAGCAAGACGGACGACCCGCGCGCGGAGACCGACAGCGCCCCGGCCACTTCGTCCCAGCCGAACACCGGCTCACCGCGCCAGTCGAGCGCTGCCTTCCCGGACGCGGTCACCCGCTTGCCGGAGTCAATCCGCGCGCCCTCATGCCGGAACTCCACGGCACTGCCGCCGGCATGGAACCAGCCGCGGCCATCCGCGCTCCAGAGCACCCGCTGCACGTTGCGCGAGGAGAACCGCGCCACTTCCTTCAGCGTCTCTTGCGCGTTCAGGGTGGAATTCGAAATGCCCACCGCGAGCAATCCGAGGCGCACCGAGCCGGAGAGCAACTCTCCCGACGGGAGCTTGGCGACGCAGGCGCCCGGTTTCTCGACGCGCGCCGTGCAGATGCCCTCGCTACCGCCCACGGTCACCAGGGTCCCGTCCTCGCTCACGGCCATCTCTTTCGGCGTCCCAATCCCGAAGGAAAGGACGCCCACCTGCTCGCCCGAAGCGGACCATACCACGCCCTGGCCGGATTCGCCTATCGCGGCGACGCGCGTCCCGTCGCCGCTGAACCGAACCAGCCGGATCGCCTCGTCCAAACGAAACGGCACGCGCGGCAGCGTCGGGCCGATGTAGCGCTGCGTAATCCCGGCATGGCTCCGCTTGCCGGCCGCTCCAACGGCAAGGACCACGATCATGGCGCCGAGCAGGCACAGCAGCGGGCGGCTCCGCGCGGCCAGCCAAGTGGAATCGCAGAAGAGAAGGCGACGCAACCGCGGCAGCCAATCCTTGTCCCGACCCTCCCGGTGGCGCGCCACGGCCATGTCGCGCTTCAGCCGCTGGCACTCGCCAGGCGGGAGGCGAAATTGCGCGGCCAGCTTGGCCCGCGAAGATCGCGAAGAGAGTGACTACGACTAGCATGGAGCGGCGCCACCGACGGAGGCCCAGCTTAGTCGAAAGTCGAAAGGCCGGACTGCCGTTCAGGTTTCGGCCTTTTTCGGCCTGTGTCGACGCCGTCGGCCCTCGACAATCCGCCGCCCTGTCCCCGGGCCGATTCGTACAATGGAAGGATGCCCATGTCCCCGGCGTTCCGCGCCCGGCTCGAGCCTCGCCTGGAGCGTATCGCGGAACGGTTCGGCACCCCGTTCCATATCTACGACGAAGCGGGAATCCGCCAGACCGTCTCCAGCCTGAAGCGGGCCTTCGCCGGCGTCGACTATCGAGAGTACTTCGCCGTCAAGGCGCTGCCCAACCCACGCGTCCTCGCGATCATGGGCGAACTCGGCTTCGGGTTCGACTGTAGCTCCATCCCCGAACTGATGCTCGCCCGCCAGGTAGGAGCGGCCCCGGACGCGATCATGTTCACGTCCAACAACACGTCCCAGGCCGAATTCGCCGATGCGCTCGGCCACGGCGGCTGCATCGTCAATCTGGACGACATCAGCTTGCTCGACAAGCTGCCGGAGATTCCGGAGTTACTGTGCTTCCGCTACAATCCAGGTCCACGCCGCCAAGGCAACGACATCATCGGCAAGCCGGAAGAGGCGAAGTTCGGCGTCGCGCACGAGCAGTATGAAGAGGCCTACCGGCGCGCGCTCGGACTCGGCGCCAAGCGGTTCGGGCTCCATACGATGGTCATCTCCAACGAGACCGATTTCCACGGAATCGTCGCCACCGCGCGCATGATGCTCGCCTGGGCGGAGACGCTCGAGGACCGGCTGGGAATCCGCTTCGAGTTCGTCAATCTCGGCGGAGGCTTGGGGATTCCGTACGAGCCCGGCTCGGAGCCGCTCGACATCGCCGCGATCGGGCGCGGGGTGGCGGCGCTGGTGGAGGAGTTCCGCGCGCGCCGCGGATACGCGCCGCGCATCTACACCGAGAGCGGCCGCTACATGACGGGTCCGCACGGCGTGTTGGTGGCGCGCGCGATCAACCGCAAGGAGATCTACCGCACCTACGTCGGCGTGGATGCCTGCATGTCCGCATTGATGCGGCCCGGCATGTACGGCGCCTATCATCACGTGGAAGTGGCGGGCAAGAACGGGAGCGAGCCGCGGGAGGTGGTGGACGTGGTGGGTCCGCTGTGCGAGAACAACGACAAGTTCGCGATCCAGCGGGAACTGCCCCGCGTGGTGGATGGCGACCTGATCGTGATCCACGACACCGGCGCTCACGGCCATTCGATGGGCTTCACCTACAATGGCCGCTTGCGTCCGCAGGAGTTGCTGCTGCGGCCCGATGGATCGGTGGAGCGGATCCGCCGCGCGGAGACGGTGGACGATTACTTCGCCACGCTGAGCTTCGAACCGGCGGTCCTCGGGCATTGATGGACTTCTGTCCATCTGTATACTGAGGAGCGCACGATGAAGACCCTTGCTCTGATCGCCGTAGCCGTCTGCGTGGCCTCCGCCCAACAGCGCCGTCCGAGAATCGCGGTGGGCGGCTTGGTGGCCGAATCGAACTCGCTGTATCCGCGCGCGCAGAAGATGGTGGAGTCCGCGCCGGTGACGCGCGAAGAGTGGCTCGAGTCGGCGGCCCGCCAGAACACGGTCGCCAGCGGTGTTGTCGAAGCGGCGGCCAAGCTCGGCGTCGACGTGTATCCGGTGGTCCGCGCGGGAGCCGGATTTCTCGGGTACGTCGAGAAGAAATCGTTCGACGAGAAGCTGGACAAACTGATCGGCCAGTTGAAAACGGCCTCGCCGCCGTTCGACGGGGTGATCCTCATCCAGCACGGCGCGTTGGTGGTCGAGGGGTATCTTCACGGCGACGAGGAGGTGGCCCGCCGCGTGCGCCGCGCGATGGGCAAGCAGTTCCCCATCGTGATCACGCACGACTTCCACTCGAACGTGTCCGACGAATTGGTGGCCAATTGCGACGTGCTGATCACCTACAAGGAGAACCCCCACCTCGACACCAAGGAGCGCGGTGTGCAGGCCGCCACGATCATCGCCGGCATGGTGCGCGGCACGCTACACCCGGTTCAGGTGGTGGCCCGGCCTCCGATGATCGTGAACATCGTGTTCCAGGATACGTTTCACGCGCCCTACGAGCCCATTAAGGCCGAGAGCCGGCGATTGGAGCGCACCAACCCGAAGATCCTCGCCGCCAGCGTGCCCGGGGGCTACCAGTGGTCCGACGTGCCGGCGATGGGTCCCAGCGCGATCGTGGTCACCGACGGCGACCGCGCGCTGGCCGAGCGCGAGGCCAGGCGCCTGAGCGGCATGCTGTGGGATCTGCGGGACAAGCTGGTGTTCCGCGTGCCCGATGCCGCGACGGCCGTGCGCGACGCCATGGCGGGCCCGAAGTTCCCCGTCGTGCTGATGGACACCGGAGACAACATCGGCGGCGGCTCGGCCGGCGACGGCACCGCGCTGCTCTCCGAGTTCATTCGCCAGAAGGCCGAGGGATGGGTCGCGGTGATCAGCGACGCGGCCGCCAATCGCGCCGCGTTCGCGGCCGGCGTGGGCGGCGCCTTCGACCAGGCCGTTGGCGGCAAGACCGACAAGATCCACGGCGATCCGGTCCGCGTGGTGGGCCGCGTCCGTTCGCTGCACGACGGCCGCTTTGTCGAGCCGGAGGTTCGCCACGGCGGCGGGCGTTACGGGGACATGGGGCTCACCTCGGTCATCGAAGTGGAGGGCTCCACGCGCGACCTGCCCAACCTTCTGCTGCTCACCAATCGTCCGACCAGTCCCAACAGCCTGCACCAGTTGATCAGCAACGGCGTCTATCCCCAACGCCAGCGCATCCTCGCCGCCAAGGGGACCATCGCGCCGCGAGCGGCCTATGAGCCGGTTGCCGCCCGCATCGTCGAAGTGAACACGCCGGGCGCCACCGATGTCAATCCGGCGCGCTTCACGTTCAAGAACGTGCGGCCAGGATTGTTCGGGATGCCGCGGTAGCCCGCCGCGCGGCGGCTATTTCTTCACCATCGCCGGATACAGCGACTTCAGCTTTGCCACCTTCGGCAGGGCGTTCCGCACCACGTAGGGGTGATCGGGATTCTTACGGACGAAATCCTGATGGTAGTCCTCCGCCCCGTGGAACTTCGTTCCCGGCGCGATCAGCGTGACGATGGGTTTGCCGAAAGCGTGAGCCTTGGTCAACTGGTCGATGTACGCCGCGGCGATGCGCTTATGCTCTTCGTTCGCCGGAAATACGGCGGAGCGATATTGCTTTCCCCAGTCCGGACCCTGCCGGTCGAGCTGCGTGGGATCGTGCGCCGCGCCGAAGAAGATCGAGAGCAACTGGCCGTAGGTGACCGCCGATGGATCGTAGGTGATCTCGATCGCTTCGGCGTGGGTGGTCTTTCCTTCGCTCACCAGCTTGTAGTTGGCGCTCGCCGCGTCGCCGCCGGCGTAGCCCGATACCACCTTGCGCACTCCCGCCACCTGCTCGAATACGGCTTCCGTGCACCAGAAGCAGCCTCCCGCGAACACGGCGGTTCGCGTTCCCTTCGAGGCCGCTCGCGGCTCGTCGACGGCGGGGTTCGGAAGCGGGCCGTCGGCGGCCAGTAGCAGCGCGGGCAGAAGAACGGCGGCGAATCGAGCGCTCATGTCTGCGAGTATACACGCCCTGGGCCGCGCCCGAGCCGCTACGCCGGCGGCGGCTTCCGGCGCGTGTTCGGCGCGGGCTTCCTGGGAGCGGCCTTCGGTTCACCGGCGCGCTTTTCCCTGGCTCCGAACAGCGACACCAGGAACGCCTGAGCCGTCTCCTCCTCCGCAGCCTTGGTCCAGACCGAAAACGCCTCGTCGATTTGCTCGATGTGAGAGTTGACCTCGTCCGGGGCCCACGCCTTTTCCAAATCGTAGTCCGCGAGATGGCGCCGTCGCTGAGCCTCCAGAAAGGCGGTGGCCACTGTCCAGAGGTCGAGTTCCACTGCCTCTTGCTTTGGGCTGAGCGAACCCGATGCGATGGCGGCGTTGACCCAGCCCACTTTGGCTTCCGCGGCGGATCGCATCGCGCCATGATCGAAGCAGCGGCCCAAGCGCCCCCGGAGCCCCGGCCGCGTCCAGTTGGCTGTGGCCTCGGAGATCAACAGCAGCCCGTGGAAACCGAGCGCCTGAGTTTGGCCTGGTTCGCTCCCGCGGCCGCAAGTTCGCGCGCGAGTTCGAGTAAATCGTCGTGCAACACCATATCAGGCGGGAATGGGTTCCCGGAGTTCCGCCAGGCGCCCGGTCCTGAAGAAATCGAAGTACGGGAGCACTCCCCATTCCTCGAGCGGCTGCACGGCCCGCACGATCTCGAACGAGAGCCGTCCAAGTGTGAGGGGCGCGCGGCCTTCGGGCATTGGCGTATCCGACAGCGTCACCTTGAAGAAAACCGAAGGCTCGCCGGTCCAGTCGTAGTCGTAGCTGGGCTCGACACTCACCACTTGGGGCGCGAGCTTGCCCGCCGCCTCCGCCACCGCCGCTTCGAATTCCGCCTGCCGGACGAAAGCTCTCGGAACTTGCATACCTTGATTATCCAACGCCGCGTAAAATGGGATTTGCATCCCTCCCTGCTCGTCCAAATCGAAAACTCCCTTCCCGCCGCCGGCCGCGCTCTTCGCGGACGTCTCCCCGATTGGCTCCGCAAGGGCGCGCCCCATCACGAACCGGTCACCGCGTTGAAGCGCGAACTCCGGTCCCTCCATCTCCACACCGTGTGCGAATCGGCCCGTTGCCCGAACCTGCACGAGTGCTTCGAGCGCGGCCAGGCGACCTTCATGATCCTCGGCAACCTCTGCACGCGCGGCTGTGGCTTCTGCTCGGTGCCCAAGGGACTCCCCGGTAAGCACGAGTTCGAGCTCGATCCCGCCGAGCCCGCCAACGTCGCCCGCCAGGCCGCCGCGATGGGACTGCGATACGTCGTGATCACCAGTGTCAATCGCGACGACCTGCCCGACGGCGGCTCGCGCCACTTCGCCGCCACCATCCGCGCAGTGCGCGAATCTCTGCCCGCCGCCACCGTCGAGGCGCTCACCCCCGACTTTCAAGGCGACCTCTCCGCGGTGGCCTGCGTGCTCGACGCCGGTCCGCACGTGTTCAACCACAACATCGAAACCGCGCCGCGCCTGTATCCTCGCGTGCGGCCACAAGCCAACTATCAACAGTCGCTCGACGTACTGCGATTCGCCAAGCAACACCGCCCCGGCGCGATCGTCAAGAGCGGCTTCATGGTGGGCCTCGGCGAGACCGGTGACGATGTGCGCGCCGTCCTGCGCGACCTGCGCGAACGCGGCCACGCCGACGTGGCCACCATCGGGCAATATCTCCAACCTACTCGCCGGAATCTGCCGGTGATGAAATACGTCCCCCCCGCCGAATTCGACGAGTGGCGCCGGTTCGGCGAGTCCCTCGGATTTCGCATGGTATTCAGCGGTCCATTTGTGAGAAGCTCTTACATGGCCGATCTCGTGGCGCACGAGGCCGGCCGCGCGTCCGAATGAACCTGCTTCTGTCGCTGCTGTCCGCCGGCCTGCTGATCCTCGTGTATCCGCCGTTCGATCTGCGCATTCTCGCGCCCGTGGCGCTCGCGCCGCTGTTGATCGCCGTGTCGCGGCAAGACAATTGGTACAGCAGGTTCCTGCTCGGCCAGGCGGCGGGGATGTTTTACTGGGGCGGCGTCTGCTACTGGATCGAGTTCGTCCTCGAGAATCACGGCGGGATGGAAACGTGGCTCGCCTGGGTCTCGTTTCTCGTCTTCTGCTTTCTCAAGGGATTGCACACCGCGGTGTTCGCCGCGCTGGTGGGTCCGATGCTCGGCAAGCCGTGGGCGGTGCTCGGCGTGGCGGCTCTTTGGACCGGCATGGAGCGTCTGCACGGCGAATTCGGCTTCCAATGGCTGCTGCTCGGCAACGCGGGGATCGAGATGGGCGTCCCCATGCGGCTGGTCCCATGGGTTGGCGTGTACGGCGTTTCCTTCGTGTTCGCGATGATGTCGGTGGGCGTGGCCCTGGTTGTACTTCGCGCGCCGCGATCCTTCCTCCTGCCGCTCGCCATCCTTCCGCCGCTGTACTTGCTGCCCGACCTGCCTCCGCCTCTCGCGGGACAGGACACCGCCGTCGCCGTGCAGGGGAACGCGCCCCAATCGGCGCGATGGACCGTCGACGCGATCCGTGAACTCCAGAACCGGATGGCGATGCAGTCGCTGCAAACCTCCATCGACGCCAACCGGCCGTCTCCGACGTTGCTGCTCTGGCCCGAATCCCCCGCGCCGCTCTACTTCTACACCGATCCGGAATTCCAAGCCGAGGCCAAGCGCCTGGCCCGCACCATCCGCACCCACTTTCTGTTCGGCACGGTGGCGTACGATCCCCGCACCAACGCTCCGCTCAATCGCGCGTTGCTCCTGAATCCCAATGGCGAGCCCGTGACCTCCTACGACAAGATGTACCTGGTGCCCTTCGGCGAGTTCGTGCCGCCGGTGTTCACTTGGGTGAATCGCATCACGCAGGAGGCCGGCGACTTCCAGCCCGGCAAGCAGGTGGTGGTCTCGCGGATCGACAATCACACCTTCGGTACGGTGATCTGCTACGAATCGGCGTTCCCGGAACTGGTGCGCCGCTTCGCCGACGAAGGCGCCGAGATGATCGTCAACCTCACCAACGACGGCTACTTCGGCCGGACCTCCGCGCGAGGCCAGCATCTGCTGCTTGCCCGCATGCGCGCCGCCGAGAACCGCCGCTGGCTGTTGCGCGTCACCAACGACGGAACCACGGCGGCTATCGATCCGGCCGGGCGCATGACCGATACGCTGGCGCCGTTCGAGTCCGTGGCGGGCCGGTTGAACTTCAACTGGATTCCGCTGAAGACCGCCTACACCCGCCACGGCGACTGGTTCGCCTGGATGTGCCTGGCGCTCGGTCTCCTCGCGGTGGTCGCCTGCCGCTTCCGGATCGAGCTCAGAACCGCATCTTGATCGGGATCGACGCGGGCTCGTTCGACACCGGCTTCCCGCGGTCTCGGCCGCGCCTGGTGTTCTACCGGGCAGGAGTCGATCCGCTGGCCGAGGACCGGCTGGGGAGGCGCGGGACGAAGTGGTGCTCCGCGCGGGCCGCCGCCTCGGCGCGCCCGTGGCGCCCGGAATCGGACGACGTTGGCCCGAACGAGGCGGGAGTGTTCGGGCATGATGCGCCAGCCGAGGAAGGTGAAACCATCCCTGGTCCGATGAGGACTCGGCGGTCGCGACCGAGCTACGCGGGCGTCAACGCCGAAGAGCGCGGCAGGTCCGGCGGTCCATCGGGGCGCCGCCCTCGCGTGTCGCCGCCAAGCGAGCAGCCCGATTGCATGACCCAAAGGGCTGCGAAAGGCACCAGCTTAGACCTTCGGATCTTCTTATCCCTCGTGACCAGGGGAACGCCGTGGACAATACTGGTCGCTGCAATCAACTCGTCCGCGGGATCGCTCGAAAAGTCCAGTTCCGTCGACTTCCGACAGATCGCCACATCCAGGGGCCACACTCGGACTCTGGTGAGAATTTTCGCGAATTCGGGAGACCGTACATCAAGCGCAATTCGCCCCAGTTGCGCCAGCTTCGCCAATTCCCACAAGACGATGGCCGATACACCCCACGGTTCGGATGTGAGCAGCGCCAGTTCGGCGGGCTTTAGTGAGCCATCCAAGGCGTACAACAGAATGTGGGTGTCAAGATTCAGCATTCCAGCCGATTCCAGTGGAGAAAACATCGCCCGACACCTTTACCTTCCCCTTCATGCTCCCGATGAGGGAAGCGCATCCGGAGTCGGCGGGGATGACCCGAGCGACGGGTTTTCCATGTTTGGTCACGACGATGCCTTCCGGATCGAGGTGATCGAGCAGCGAAAGACACTGCTCCTTGAATTTGGAAGCGCTAATTTCCATCATAATTCAGTCTAGCCTAAACCTTTGACGATTGACTAGTCAGAACAACTGGTCAGATTGCTGGCGGACGGCGCGTGACCACGGGCGATCCGGCCAAGTTCGAGGAGCGGATGCCAAGCTGGCGCTCGTTTTCGTTGTGGCTTGCCGGTTCCGGATCGAGCTCAGGACCGCATCTCGATCAGGGCAACATCCTCCGCGGCCGCGGCGACTTGCAATTCGCTGTCAAGGGTAGCGAGTGGCAGGCAGCGGCCGCGCGCCAGTTCCAGGTAGGCCGCGTCGTAGAGAGACAGGCGGTGGCGCGCGGCCAATTTCGCCGTGGCGCCCCATGCCTGACGGCCGGTCTCCGGATCCACTGTGATAGGAAGGAGCGCGAGGTCGGCAAGTGCCTCGTCTCGAAAAGTGGAATCGGACCTGCCCTTTCGAACACCCATTTCAAGAACGTTGGCAACCTCCAGTCGCCAGAGCGCCGGAACCCATGCCCCGGATTCCACAACTCGCGCGAAGACAACAGAGACCTCTTCCGTGGTTTCGGCGGAGTAGACCCAAGCAAGAGCGACGGAACTGTCGAGAACCAGACTCACGGCCGGCCCTCGTCGCGATCGGTCTTGAAAGCCCCCCAATCGAAACGTTCAGACGACAGGCGTTCCGCACGGGCACGAATGCGCTTCGCGGCTGCCTTCGCCCTCTCCCGATCAATACCAGTAGCGCTGGCAACCAAACGAGCGACGGGTTTGCCGTGTCTGGTGATCACGATTTCTTCACCCCGTTCCACGCGGTCCAAAAGAGAGCCTAGGGTGTTCTTGGCTTCGAAGGCGCCGATTTCCTGCATGCTCTTCTCCTTAAGCTAGCTGAAGCCAGCTTAACACAGGAATGCTGAACTTGGGGAGGCCGCTGGGTTCACCACGCGCTTTTCCTTGCCTTGCGAGGCCGGCAGGAAGTACGGGCGGGCCTTCAGGTGCTGGTTGAAGTGATACTCGTGCGCGGTGCCATGGATGTCGTTGGTGCCGCTCTTGATTTGCACGTTGACCGCGGCGCCGCCGGCGTAGCCCCGCTCGGCGTCGAAGCTGTTGGAGACGATGTTCACCGTCTCGATCGCGTCCATCGACGGAACGTAGCCCGCGATGTGCGGCAGCCACGGATGACCGGTGGTTGCGCCGTCCACGCGAAAATTCTCCGACTGGGAATTGGTGCCGTTGGCGTTGACCTGCAGCGACCGCGACGGATTCGCCGGAACCGAGTGCGCGTTCACCGGCGGCGTCATGCCGGGCACGGTGAGCAGCAGATTCTGGTAATTGCGCGTGAACGGCACAGGCACGTTAGCGAGGTCGGTGGCGGTGATCTCGGCGCGCACGTCGGTGGTGTCGGTCTTGAGCACGGCCACCGCCGCGCTGACCTTCACCGACTCGGTGACCGCGCCCACGCTGAGTTCGACATCGACGCGAACGGTCTGGTTGGCGGCCACCGAAACTCGCTGCTAGGTGACGCTTTGGAAGCCGGTGCTCGAGATCGTAACGTCGTAGGCGCCCGCCGGCACGGTCGTAATGACGTACGAACCTCCGTCGCCGGTGGTGGTGGAGAACTCCTGGCCGGTGCCTTTGTTCACGGCTTTCACCGCGGCGCCGGGAACGGCGGCTCTGCTGCTATCGGTTACGCCGCCGACGATGGTGCCGTACAGCACCTGCGCCGGAGCGCTGCTTACCAAGGCCGCCGCGACAGCGCCGCGAGGATACGAGTGGACGAGTTTCTTGTTGTCAACCTGGCAACTCCCTTTCGGTCATGGTAACAGGCACGCGATGCCGCTCCAGCAGCAGCGCCGCCGAATCGTCGCCGTGGTCGCGCGCGGCGATCGCATGGCGCCATGCCGCCGCCGGGTCGCCGGCTACGGCGTACATCTCCGCCAAGGCTGCGTGCGCCGGAGCCAGCGACCCGTCCAACCGCACGGCCTCGAGCAGCAATCCGAGAGCCCGCGCCCGGTCTCCGCTGGACCGCAACAGCGCGGCGAGATGGTAGTACGGCTTCGCGTTAGAAGGCTCCGCCGCGATCCACGCCTTCTGCTCGGCGATGAGGCGCCCGGCGTCCTCGCTCAGCGCGAACTCGGCTGTTTCCCTCCATAGGTCCATGGAACGCAACGATAGCATTCGCGAGAGCCGTGCGCGAGGATATCATGGAAGCGAATGCGGTCCGTGTCGCTCATCGTATGCGTGTCCGCCGCCTTGGCCCAGGATGGCGGCGAGCTCTTCGAAAGGAAGATCCGGCCCGTTCTGGCCGAAAAGTGCGAATCGTGCCATTCCGGCAAGCTGAAAGCGCCCATGGGCGGGCTCCGCGCCGACACGGCCGCCGGCCTGCGCAAGGGCGGCGATAGCGGCCCCGCCATCGTCCCTGGCGACGCGGCCAATAGCCGCCTGCTACGCGCGATCTCCTACTCGAGCCTCGACCTCAAGATGCCGCCCGCGGGCAAGCTGCCCGCCGAGGTCATCGACGATTTCCGCCGCTGGATCGAACTGGGAGCTCCCGATCCTCGCCAGGACGCCACGCCGGCGCCCGCCGCCAAGGCCGTCGACTTCGACGCGGCCCGCCGCTACTGGGCCTTCCAGCCGGTGCGCCGTCCGCCGGGCGAAAACCACTCGGTCGACTCCTTTCTGCTTGAAAAGCTCGCCGCCAAGGGGCTGCGATTCGCGCCGCCGGCCGAGCGCATCGACTGGATCCGCCGTGTCACGTTCGACCTCACCGGTCTCCCTCCCACGCCCGCCGAAATCGACGCCTACGCCGCCGACGCTTCGCCCGGCGCGGACGAGTCCGTCGTCTCCCGTCTGCTCCGGTCGCCGCACTATGGCGAGCGCCAGGCGCGTCATTGGCTCGACCTCATGCGCTTTGCCGAAACCAACGGCCATGAGTTCGACAACGACAAGCTCGACGCCTGGCGCTACCGCGACTACGTGATCCGCGCCTTCAGTCGGGACGTCCCCTACGACCGCTTCATCCGCGAGCACATCGTCGGCGACCTGATCGCCGAACAACGAGCCACGCCCGATGGCGCGTTCCTCGAGTCGCCGCTCGGCACCTCGGCGTTCTGGTTCGGCGAAGTACTCAACAGCGCCACCGATTCGGTGAAGTCCCGCGCGGACGCCGTGGACAACCAGATCGACGTCTTCGGCAAGGCGGTGCTCGGCCTCACCGTCGGATGCGCGCGTTGCCACGATCACAAGTTCGACCCGATTCCAACGGCCGACTATTACGGTCTGGCGGGCATCCTCCACTCGACCAATATCCGCGAAGCCGTGATCGATTCGCCCGCGCGCGCCCGCGAAATCCAAGCCGGTGTGGAGAAGATCGCCGCTGTGAACGAGCGCATCTCCGCGCAGCTGCCGCCCGCCTCGCCCGCCGCGCCCGCGCCGGTTGCGTTGCGGGAAGGCGACGTGTTGTTCGAGGGTTTCGAGGGCTCGTCGTTCGGCGAGTGGATGGTGTCTGGCGCGGCGTTCGGCGCCGGTCCGGCGCGGCGCGTTCCTCCCAATCAACCGCTGGGCGGCTACGCCTCGGAAGGAATCGCCAATTCGTTCGGCCCCGGCAGCGGCCGGCTCACCGGATCGCTCACGTCGAAAAAGTTCAAGATGCCGAAGCTGTGGGTCCACATCCGGCTGGCCGGGACCAAGCTTCCTCCCGGCGTGAAGCCCGATGCCTCGGTGCGCGTCACGTTGGTGGCGGACGATCACAAGAGCCAGAATTGGCTGCCGTCCGGCAATCCGGCCCTCGAGTGGAAGACCATGCGGATGACCAAGGAGATCGGCCGCACCTGCTATTTCGAGATCGTCGACCGGTCGCCCGATGGGCATCTCGCTGTCGACGCGATCGTTATCTCGGATCACAAGGAGCCGCCATCCACCGCGCCTGCGCCCTCCCCCGGCCCCGCCGTTCGTGAGGAACTGGCGAGTGACAACGCCGCGATCGCCGCGCTCCGTCAAGAGCGCGCCGCCATCGAGCGGGACCTACCCGAGTCGGCCTTCGGCATGGTCGCGCACGACGAGTCCATCGGCGACGTGCGGCTCCACATTCGCGGCAAGCACGACAATCTCGGCGATCCCGTGCCCAGACATTTCCTGACGATCGTCGCGGGCCGCGAACAACCGCCCGTGACGCGCGGCAGTGGCCGCCTGGAACTCGCGGATCGGATGGCAAGCCCGGACAATCCACTCACCGCGCGCGTGATGGTGAATCGGATCTGGAAACAGCACTTCGGACACGGCCTGGTGCGCACCACCGACAACTTCGGCAAGACCGGCGAGCCGCCGTCTCATCCGGAACTGCTCGACTGGCTGGCGTCGGAGTTCATCCGCGGCGGATGGTCCGTGAAGCACATGCACCGGCTGATGACCCTGTCGCGCGCCTACCGCATGTCGAGCGCGCAGGATGCCGCCGCCGGCCGCGCCGATCCGCGCAACGACCTGATGCATCGAATGCCCGTTCGGCGGCTCGAGGCCGAGGCGATCCGCGACGCCATTCTCTCCGTGACCGGATCGCTCGACCCCACGCCCTTCGGCCCGAGCGTGATGCCGCACATCGGCAAGTATCAGGACGGCCGGGGAAAGCCGCAATCGGGCCCGCTCGATGGCAACGGCCGCCGCAGCATCTATGTTCAGGTGCGGCGGAACTTCATCACGCCGATGTTCCTCACCTTCGACTATCCACCGCCGATCTCGGCCATCGGCTCACGAGGCTCGTCCACCGTGCCGTTGCAGGCGCTGATGATGTTGAACAACGAATTCGTGGTGGAAAGCGCGAAGCGCTGGGCGGACCGCACGGCCGGGACCGGCTCCGGCGCGGGCCGCGTCGAGAGTCTCTACCGCGCCGCCTTCGCCCGTCCGCCCGAAAACAAGGAAACCGCGGCCGCGCTCGAATTCGTCCAGCAAGGCGGCGAGACAGCCTGGGCCGGCCTTTGCCACGTACTGCTCAATTCCGCGGAGTTCCTCTATGTCCGTTAGCACCCGCCGCGAGATGCTCTGCCGCGCCGCCAACGGCTTCGGCGGACTCGCGCTGCTTCACATGATGTCCGCCGGCGCCGCGGCCGCGCCTCGCAAGACGCATCACGAGCCGAAAGCGAAGTCCGTGATCTTCCTGTTCATGGACGGCGGCCCCTCGCAGATCGACACCTTCGATCCGAAGCCGCGGCTCGACCGGGATCACGGCAAGAGCCTGCCGTTCAAGCCTCCCACGACGGTGTTCAACATCAGCGACAAGATCCTGAAATCGCCGTTCTCGTTCAAGCGCCATGGCCAGTCGGGAGCATGGGTGAGCGATCTGTTTCCTCACGTCGCCGAGTGCGTCGACGACATGGCGATCATCCGGTCGATGGTCGCCGATCACTCCGAGCACACGGCGGCCAACTACTTCATGCACTCCGGATCGGGCTTCCAGGGCCGCCCCAGCATGGGCGCGTGGGCCGTCTACGGGCTCGGCTCCGAGAGCGAGAATCTCCCCGGCTTCGTCGTGCTCGAAAGCGGCTTGGTTCCGCCCGGCGGCATGGATTGCTTCGGCAGCGGCTTTCTACCCGCCACCTATCAGGGGACGATGTTCCGGCGAGGCGAACATCCGATCGCCGACCTGAAGCCGCTCGAGTCCGATCCCGCCCACCAGCGCCGAAAGCTGGACCTGCTCGCAAAGCTGAACGCCGGCGTGCTCGAACGGTTCGGCGCGGTGAGCGAGATCGACGCCACCATTTCGAACTACGAGATGGCGTTCCGCATGCAAAAGGCGGTGCCCGATCTGATCGACATCTCGAAAGAGACCGAGGCGACCCGCAAACTCTACGGCATCGACGAGGAAATCACTTCGGAGTTCGGCCGCGAGTGCCTCCTCGCGCGGCGGCTGGTGGAGCGCGGCGTGCGCTTCATCGAACTGCTCACCCCGGCGCGCAAAGGCATCGACCGGTGGGATCAGCACGGCTCGCTCGAGTCCGGCCACAAGGTCAACGCGCAATCCACCGACAAGCCCATCGCCGGCCTGTTGAAGGATCTGAAATCGCGCGGCCTGCTGGACCGGACCCTGGTGGTTTGGGGCGGCGAGTTCGGCCGCACGCCCTGCGCGCAGTTCCCCGACGGCGGCTACGTGTCCCATGTGGGGCGCGATCACAACCCGTTCGGCTTCACCATGTGGATGGCCGGCGGAGGCGTGAAACCGGGAATCGTCCACGGAGCCACCGACGACTACGGTTACTTCGCCGTCGAGAACAAGGTCCACGTAAACGACCTCCACGCGACCATGCTGCATCTGCTCGGCATCGACCACCTGAGACTGACTTATCGATATTCCGGCCGCGACATGCGCTTGACCGACGTCGCGGGCAACGTCGTGAAGGAGGTGTTGGCATGAACGAGGAGATCCGGCGCGAACTCGACGCCCGGTTCGAGGAAGGTGGCTGGAGCGCGGCGCTCGCCGCCGTGGTCGCGCGGATGAACGCCGATAGCGGCACCATCCACGTCATGGAAGAGGATGGCGCGTTGCATCTGCGCGCCGCCAGCGCCGGCATCCCGGAGCGGGTGATCGACATCGTGCGCACCGTTCCGGTGGGTAAAGGCCTGGCCGGGCTCGCCGCCGAACGTAAGCTGCCGGTGACGATCTGCAACATCCAGACCGATACGAGCGGAGACGTGCGGCCGGGCGCGCGGGCGACGGGGCTGGAAGGCGCGATCGCGTTGCCCATGTTCGATGGCGATGCGGTGGCCGGAGTCCTCGGCGTCGCCAACCGCCAGGAACGCACGTTTAGCGCCGGGGAGCAGGCGCTGCTGCTCGACATCGGCCGGGAGTTGGCGAAACGGCGCGCCGCGCGGTGATATCCTGAGGGCAAAGCAGTCGATAGAGGAGTTTGGCCAACGATGTGTCCTTATAGCAAGATCAAGGCGATTTCCCGCCGGCGTTTCTTCCAGTCCGCCGGAACCGCGGCCGCGGCCGCCGCTGTCGCGCCGTCGTTGACCCGCGAGCTGCTCGCCGCTCCCTCCCGCATGCCGCAAACCCACTTCGCGGTGCATCCGTTCATCGAGGCGAATCCCAAGGCGATCTTCATCAAGCGCACCAACGTGCCGCACAAGCTGGACGAAGCGTCGAAGCTGCGCGAGGGACTGTCGCTGGCGCGCGAGGTGTTCGTGCCGGCGCACGCGGGCGTGCCTGTCTCGCATCGCATCATCCTCAAGCCGAACTTCACCAGCGTCCGCAACCGCAACCGCGCCAATGAGGATAACTGGGGCACCGGCACCGACGCCCAGTTCTACGAAGGCATGCTGATGGGCCTGAAGGAGCTGGGTCTCCGCAAGTTCCACTTCCTCGAGGCCAACAACTTCCACACGTGGAACTACCGCGGCCTGGTCGATATCAACGAGCGGCACGGCGTCGACATGAACGAGCCCGAGCGGCGCGTGCGCAACTTCCAGGAAGGCTACGAGATGACCTGGACCAAGGTGCCCGAGCCGGTGGTCTACTCGCGCATTCCCCACTACGCGCCCATCAACGAGCCCGATACCTGGCTGCTCAACATCGCCAAGTGGAAGTCGCACGGGATGTGCATGACGCTCGCCACCAAAAATCTGCAAGGGCTGGTGGTCAAGCCGTTCGTGCGGTTCTGCCCGGGCTGGGACATGGTGACCGGCGCGCCGGCCTGGATGCAGCCCGATATCGACAAGCAGGTGGAAAAGCGCGTCAACGGGTTCTTCGACCGCCACGTGTCGCAAGGCTACGCGCGCTACCAGAGCCGCGCCGATCTGGGCCCCGTCCATCAGGAGATCTGGGCGCATAAGACCTGCGATAACGCGCAGGTGCTCAACCCCGGACTCAACATCATCGAGGGCATCTACGGCCGCGACGGCGACGGCTTCGGAGTCGGCAACGACTTCCTCACCAATCTGGTGATGTTCGGCAAGGATCGTTTCCGCCTGGACATGATCGGCATGTACCTGGGCGGCCACGAGCCGGGCAACGTGAATCTGTTCCGCATCGCCAAGGAACGCGGCCTCACCGACACGTTCAATCCCCATGAGATCCCCGTCTACGAATGGGAGAACGGCCGCGCCGTCCGCCGCCAGCTCTCCGACTTCGAGCGCACGCCGCTGAAGACCTACTATCTGCAGCGCGACGGCGAGCCATTGTACCACCTGGTCAACGAGCCGTTCGACTACAGCAAGGTCAAGGCGTAGACGCTTCCCGGACATGAGAATCAATCTCGTCAAGAAAGCCCTCGCCGAGGGCAAGGTGCAGTACGGCACGAATTTCGGCCAGTTCCGTTCGCAGGACGTCTTGAAGATTCTGGCCCAAGCCGGATTCCACTGGGCGTTCATCGACACCGAGCACGGCGGCTTCGGGATCGAGACGATCCAGGACCTGTGCCGCATCTCGGCGAGCGTCAACTTCGCGCCCATCGTGCGCGTGGCGGACCTGCAGTATTCGCTGGTGGCGCGCGCGCTCGACGTCGGCGCCCAGGGGATCATCTTCCCCCGCGTGGAGGATGTCGCGCTGCTCGAGAAGGCGGTGAGCTGGTGCCGCTTCCCGCCGGTGGGCTCGCGCGGATTCGGGCTGGGCGCGTTCCACTTCGATCACGAGCCGGCGACGATGCCCCAGATGATCCAGCACGTGAACGACAACACCCTGGTGGTTCTGCAGATCGAGACCAAACGCGCGTTCGAGATGCGGGACGAACTGCTGTCGGTGCCGGGAATCGACGCGGTGATGATCGGTCCGGCGGATCTATCGATCTCGTTCGGCGTCCCCGGCGAGTTCCAGCATCCGCTGATCGTGGGCGCGATGGAGGCGATCCGCGATACCTGCGTATCCAAGGGGATCGCGCCAGGGACGCAAACCCGGACCCTGCAGTTGGCCAGGTTCTGGAAGGAGCGCGGGATGCAGTTCCTGGGCTGCTCGTCCGACACCGGGATGCTGTTCGAGAAGGCGAAGGAGATCGTCACGTCGCTCGACGGGATGTGATCGAAAACCGGAGCGAATCGGCGGCTTCCCGATTTTCCTGGCGTCCGCGTCATTGCGCGCCACCTCGCCAAACCAGGAACAACGCCAGGCAACTTCGTAGCGTCCATGCGAGAGTCCGGATCCAGTTGCTCCGAACTAGCCTGCGATGAATCAGGCCGTCGAAACCGGCCTCGAGGCGGGAATGACAGGGAACCTGGATCGCGGCAGTCGAGATCCAAATCAGTGCAACCAGCGCGAGTCCCACCCAAACCGCCCAGGAGGCAAGCCTTCCCCCTGCGAGGACAACAAGGGATACGGCCGAAGCCGCTTCGATCAACATCGGAGGCCCAACTACCAGCGACGTCAGCCGCGCGTGTTTCTTTTCGTAGCCCGCGAACTCCCGCTCGCCGACATTCGCGAACAAAGGGTAGTGCACGATCTGAACGAACCATATCAGGCCGGTCATCGCCAGGCTTGAACCGAGATTCGCGAGCAGAACGGCTTGCAATAACGCGTCGGTCATAGGAACTCACCGTAGCACGGGCGCGCCTCATAACAGCCAGGCTGGCCGATGCGAAAGAACGGCATCGGCAGCCGGTCTTACCCAGGCCATGGCGACTTGACTGGCGCCTCCGCTCGACTTGCTTCCACCGCTTCAACGCTTCAACGCGGCCGGGTTCGGTTTCCACCTGGCGTTGTACTCGAAGCGGATTCGCTGGACCACCTCCTGGCCTCGGCTCCCTCTGCCGCGTCCCCGGATTCACCGGTGAATCTGGCAAACCGCGCCTATCGCGGGCGCAGCAGGCCGGCCGTGAAGTGCGTCAACAGGAAACTCGGTGTGAGCTGCGAGATCACCGTGCCGGCCCGATTGAGCGCGCCGTCGATATAGCTGTCCCCCCAGACCTGCCGCTCACAGGCGTCGAGCGACCGCCGCACCAGCGCCGCTGCCGGTGCGCCAAACCCCGCGAATGCCGCGGGCACGCCCGCCACCGCGCCGAATTCCGACTGGGTCGCGCCCGGCGAGACCGTGAACACGCGCACGCCCTTTGGGTAAAGCTCGGCCGCCAGCGCTTCGCTGAAACTGAGGACGTATGCCTTGGTGGCGGCGTAAACGGCGAAATACGGCACTGGCTGGTAGCCGATGGTCGAGGCCACATTCAGTATGCAGCCCGAGCCGCGCGCCGCCATCTTGCGCCCGAGTTCCAGGCTCAGAACCGTGAGCGCCTCCGTATTCAGCCGGACCATCCCGAGCACCGTCTCCATCGGCGCCTCGACAGCCGGCCCGTAGGCGCCACGCCCGGCATTGTTCACCAGCATGTCCGGTAAGGTTGTGATCTGGTCGAGCAGCGAACGGACACCCCGGGGGTCGGCCAGATCGGCCGTGATCGCAGTCACCTTGCGCCCGGTCTCCGTACCGATCTCCCTCGCCAGCGTTTCCAGCCGGTCGGCCCGCCGGGCTACCAGAATGACGTCACACCCCCGACGGGCTAGTTGTCTTGCGTATTCGGCGCCGATTCCGGCGGACGCGCCGGTCACCAATGCGGTCCCATGAATTCTCACCTCTGTTGGATGCTGGGCTGGCCGTTCGGGACTTCTAATTCACCAGGTGTCGTTCCCAGGAATGCGGTTTATCGATTTATCACGCGTCGCGTGGTCGTGCGCTTGGCCATCTCCGAGTAGTGCGAGCCCCGCTCCTCGATTAGCGCGAATGATGGCGGCCACCCGTGCGAATCGCCTCGGCGGTCGTCGCTATGGCATGGCGCCTCTCAGGCGGTGGGCGCGCGCGGCTTTGGCCTGGGCGCGTTCCACTTCGATCACGAGCCGGCGGCGCTACCCCAGATGATCCAGCACGTGGACGACAACACGCGGGCGGTCCCGCGGATCGAGACCAAACGCGCGTTTGAGAACCGGCGCCAGGGATCGACGCCGTGATGATCGGTCCGGCGGATCTGGCGATCTCGTTCGGCGTCCCGGGCGAGTTCCAGCACCCGCGGATCGTGGGCGCGATGGAGGCGATCCGCGATACCTGTGTGTCCAAGGGGATCGCGCCGGGGACGCAAACCGGACGCCGCGGTTGGCCAGGTTCTGGAAGGAGAGCGGGATGAAGTTCCTGGGCTGCTCGTCCGGCGCCGGGATGCTGTTCGAGAAAGCGAAGGAGATCGTCACGTCGCTGGACGCGAGGTGATCGCCCGCCGGCTTCACGCTGCCAGACACGGCAGGAGCCACGGCCATAGCTTCCGGTGCGCGGTAACGGGCCGTGGTCCCGCTGTTCGATGGCGGGCGCCAAAGGTAAGGCAGGTCTCGGACTTCAGGTCGCCGTGCGGCGGGCAACCGCCCATTGCGAAAACCTGTCGCCATGCCCGGACGTAACGCAACAGGGTTTGCAACGCGTGAAGCTCGGCAAGCGCGAAGGTGGCCGGTTCATCGCAAAATCGGTCGCTTCCGCAATCGGATTGGTTCAAACACGGGCGGCGTACCAATCTACGGATGCCTGTGCCGTCAGGCACGAGTCATTGACCGGAACGGACCAGCCTCTCTACTAAAGACGGGGCCACCCGGTGTAGGAACGCGAACAGCTTGACGAGGCCGATTCAGATCTCGAACTTGTCGCGCTGGAAGCCTCTCCAGAATTCGCCGGCCAACCGATCGGGAGAGATCTTGGCCCGGCCCCGGCCGGCAGTCATCGCAGTGTCCACAGCGGATGGAAGCACTTCGAACACCTTGACCGAAGTACCTTCCAGTTGCCAACGCAGCGTCTTTGAGAAGCTGTGCAAAGCCGCCTTGGATGCGCAGTAGATCGAGGCGGTCTGCTTGGGAACCAGGGCGAGCCCAGGAGAGACATTAACGATCGCCGCATTGTCCCGGAGGAGGAGCATCGGGAGGAACTCCCGGCAGAGCAGGACTGGCGAAAGAAAATCCACGTTGAGCTCTTCCTCGATCTGGTCAGGAGTGGAATCGAGGAAGGGCCTGATGTTTTGAATTCCTGCATTGTAGATCAGACGTGAACCGGATCTCGTACACGCCGACCGCACCCGGCTTCAACGCGACCTCCGCGCCGGGCGCGGTTACGTCCCCATACGCCAGCGGCATGGACGGCTTGGCGAAGTCGAAGTAGACTTGGCAGCACCTGGGTCCGAGAGTCGAGTCGCCGAGGGTAAACGGCGCCAAGGGAACGGGGCCACGCGGCGCCGTCCCCGTTGGCACGGGAGGATTCGTCTTACCAAGGCCGGTCGCGACGAATCGTCAACCGGTCGCCCGGCCGCACCGGCGGAGCACCCGGACCGACAGGTGCTCCATCGCGCTGGATCTCGACGAGGCGCGGATTCGCGAATCCGACGCGCGCCCATACCGGAGCGGTCTCCTGACCGGCGGCGATCATCGAAGAGCCCGCTAACGTTTCTTCTCCCACGCCCGGCCGGGACTTGTCCGTTTCCCATGGGAACTGAACGGTCACGAAGGCGGTGTCGCCCAAACCGGGAAGGTAGCCGTCACCGGACCCCACCCACGGGCATGTCCGAGGTACGCTCTTCCGCGCCGGGCTCGCGTTAACGGAGCGTCGCGCTCCACCACGCCAGTTTCAACGGCCACGACGGAGGCTCGGGCGGTCCGCCCGAGTCGAGGAAATCCGGCTTCAGAACCTCCACCATCGCGGCGGGCAGCCGCACGCCGAACTCGAGCACTTGGCCTGGGGCGACTGCCGGTATCAGGAACGGCGATTTGCCAATGTCGAAGGCGCTCGCCCGGACGATCCGTGGCTCCTTTTGCGCGTGGCAGAGAGAGCCGAGCGTCCAGACGCCGATGACGGCAAGACGTACCATACCGGTACCGCCTCAGTTGCCCGAGGAATCGGACGACGGCCGAGCCGGTGGATCGGCGTCCAGATACTCGATCCAACTCGTCATCATCTCTTCCTCGCTCTTGTCGCCCCAGCGGATGCGGCGCGACGGATCGGGATTCGCCTTGTTGTTCGGGCTGTTGTCGTAGTGGACCACCACTTTCAACACGCTGCCCTTCTCCACGAAGACAGGCTCCTTCAACCGGTACACGAGCTGCCATTCGAAGTCATACTTGGGGATGCTCAGCAGGATCTCCTTGCGGCCGTCCGGCCGCGTGAGTTCGTACACGACATCCTTGCCGCGGTAGTGAAAGTGCGGCGTGAAGCTGAGCAGCATCTTGCCTTTCTCGAACGTGTAGCAGCGCTTCACTTCGTGATTGGACTCGTTCGGCGGAATCTCGAAGAAGAAGTTGCGGAGGTCCATGCGCCGCATCACCTTTTTCGGCGGACCCGGCGCGAGATAGAAGCCCACCGACGTCCGGTCGGTCCGCGGCGGGCCGGCCACCCTCGCGTAGTGCACCACGAACTCGAGCCGCGCGCCCGCCGGCACCCACTTCGCCGAGCCTTCCGGAAACGCGTCCGGCTGGCGGCCCGGCAGGAACGACGCGAGCGCGCCCTCCTGGAATCCGGTCAAGTACGGCAGGTTCGCCGGCGCGGACGCGCAGGCATCGTTCACCACGGGCGCGTCCATGGAAAGGCGCGTCAGCTTTCCATCCACGATCATGAAGTCCTTCAATGCTTTCATGCCCTGGATGGTGGTGGCTCCGGCCTCGCCGGATTCGATCAGATTTACGTGGACGTGATGCACCACTTCGCGGTTGCCCGGCTTGATCTCGGCGGCGCGAATCCAGAAGCCTTCCTTAAAGTGGGTGTCGACGAAGAAGTGCTCGTAGGCGTCGTTGCCTGGGGTGACTTTGAAATCCTCGCCGATATCGACCACCACTTCCGGCTTGCCGAGATGCCAGCCTTCCACGAACTTCGGTGGAGTGGGCATGTTCTTCGGATCGCCTTCCGGCGCGCCGTTGTCGGCCCACTGCTTGATTGCGTCGCGGTCGGCCGGCGACAAGCGCGCGTCGTTGGCGAACTGGCCGTGGCGGGGATCGGCGAACCAGGGCGGCATCTTGCCGCTCAGCACCGAGTCACGGATCGCCTTGGCCCACGGGCGCGCCGACTTGTACTCGAGCAGGGACATCGGCGCGATGTCCTTGGGTCGATGGCAGCCCGCGCAGTTCTTGTGCAGGATGGGGGCGATGTCCTTGGAGAAGGTGGGGACGGGCGCGGCGGACAGGCAAGCGGCCGCGGCCAGCGCGAAGGCGATCCTCGGAGCGGTCACGTCCGCAAGGATATCATTTCACGCGCCAGGGCGAATGCGGCCCAGCGCGGCGCTTGCGGCCCTTGCCACCTCGGCGTCGCGATCGTACATCAGCTTCGACAGGGCGTCGATCGCCTTCGCGTCCTTCCGCACGCCGATCGAGTTGATCGCGCCCACCAGCAGCTTGCCCTTCAGCCTGGACAAAGCCGAGCGGAGCGCGTCGTCCACCGCCGGATCGGGGATCGGCTCGAGCCCGGTCCGCGCGTAGTGCGACAGCCGCTCGTCTGGCAACAGCGCCGCAAGCGCCGGAACGGCCGACGGGCCGCCCACCGCGGCGAGCCGCTGGCAAGCCTTGGCCTTCGCGAAGAACGTGGCGGACGAATCTTTCAGAATCTCGATCAGCTTCGCCTCGGGCAGCGCCGCGATCTCGCCGGCGGCGCCGTAGCGGGGATCGTTCATCGCCGGAGCCTTCTGTCCTTGCGCCATGGCCGTTCTCCTCAGACCCGCCAGCCGTCGCGCATCGCGCGCGACCTCATCCGGTTCGCCTGCTCGTCGCCGATGAAGGTGTCCGTCGCGGGATCGAAGCGCAGCTTCCGCCCGAGTTGGAACGCGATGTACGCCGCGTGGCAGGCGATGTGCGTCTGCGCGGCGGCGAGGGCGTTGGCCCGGGCCGGTCTGCGCGACTTCACGCAATCGAGGAAATCCCGCACATGGCGCGTGGTGGCCTCGCCCGCTTCCTCGCGTGTGGCGTCTTTTGCCTGCGATTTCAGATCGGCCGGAACCTCCACCTTGCCGCCGTCGGCCGTCTCCACGAAACCGGCGTCGCCCTCCATGCGGAACGCGCAACTGCCCAGCCCCATGAATCCTTTGTCGCGGATGACGAGCTTCAGTCCGTTGGCGTAGCGGCACTCGATCGAGTAGGGCGTGTCCGATCCCATGCCCTTCGGGTCGTACTCCACCGGCGCCGTTCCATCCATGCCCGCGGCCCACTGGCATAGATCCACGGTGTGCGCGCCCCATTCGAGGATCCCGCCGCCGTGGAAATCGAAATAGCCGCGCCACTTGCCTTGCACGTATTGCGAGTTGTAGGGGCGCCACGGCGCGGGGCCGAGCCAGCGGTCCCAATCGACCACTTGCTTGGGCGGCTCCGGCTCCTCGGGCAGCCACGCATGCGTCGTCGCTGGAGGCCATCGATCGCCGGGGCCGGCTTCGGCGTGCAGCGTATGCACCTTCCCGAGCTTGCCGGAGCGGGCCAGATCGAACGCGGTATTGAAGTTAATGCCGTTGCGGCGCTGCGTGCCCGCCTGATAGACGCGGCCATTGCGCTGGAAGTTGACGGCCAGCGCGCGGCTCTCGGCGATCGTCATGGAGCACGGCTTTTCGCAGTAGACGTCCTTGCCTGCGTTGCCGGTCATGATGGCGAGCGGCGCGTGCCAACGGTCGCCGGTGGCGATGAGCACCGCGTCGATATCCTTGCGGGCCCACAGTTCCTCTTGCTCGGAGTACATCGAGCAATCGCCGTTGCCGTACTTCTTGTCGGCCATGCTTTTGACGGCTTCACGGCGTTCGTTGCGAACGTCGCAGATGGCGAGGAACCGCACGTCGCTTTGGGCGAGGAACGACTGGAGGTCGCGCGTGCCGCGGCTGCCGATGCCGAGTCCACCGAGCGTGACGCGGTCGCTGGGAGGCGTGGCGCCGGCGAGTCCGAGGACCGAGGCCGGGACGATCATGGGCGCGGCGGCGGTTCGCTGAAGTAGTCCGCGGCGCGAGAGTGTTTCGTCGGTAGGCATTTGTCGCTCCGGGCCCAGTATATCGCCGGCGGGCGGCCGTCAACTCCGCGCCGGGCGGTCCGCGTGGCCGAGGTCCCTGTCTGGCGCGACGCGATCCCGCACACGCCGCTTCAGTTCCGCGATCTCCTGGAAGCGGCCCTCCGCCGCGCGCGACCATACCGGTTCGCCATCCACCCGCACCTCGAACACCCCGCCCGTGCCCGGCCGCAACGCCACCTCGCCGAGTTCGCTTTCGAACGTAGTCAACAGTTCCTGCGCCATCCAAGCGGCGCGCAACATCCACCGGCACTGGGTGCAGTACTCGATCTCGACGCGGGGGTGGGAAGCGGGGCTCGTCATGCAGCAACTCGAAAGGCCAGTTGGGGTGTGAACGCGGCCGCCCACCCTGACGATACAATTATTTCAGGTAATGCGGTCAGCCAGATTGTCCGCGGCGTTGGCGATATGGGCATTCGCGGCGGCGGCGCAGCAGCGGAGTCCCGTCCCCACCCGCACCGAACTGCGGAAAGCGGTCGACGAGTTCCTTGCGCAGACTCGCGCGATGGGCCTGCGCGCCGATTCGCCCGCGGCGGAGGCAAAGACGCGCCAAACCCGCGGGGCGTGGCACGGGCGGCTGTTCCACAACGTCCGAAACAACTTCCTGGATGCCGTGCCGCACGAGATCGTGCAGCGGGGCGGAACCAAAGGTCTGCTTCGGCGCAATCAGTTCGGCGTCAACCTGACGGGTCCGGTGATCGTCCCCAAGCTCTACGACGGCGGGAAGAACACTTATTTTTCGGTCACTTTCGAGGGCATGCGGGAAAAGGTGGCGCGCACGAATCTGCGTACGATCCCGACCATGGGGGAACGTACCGGCGACTGGGCTCACGTGGTGGACGCCGCCGGACAGCAACTGCCCATCTACGATCCCGCATCCACCGCTCCGAATCCGGCGTTCCGGGAGGGCCAGCCCGTGAACGCCGCGAACCTCAAGTTCGGCCGTTCGCCGTTTCCCGGGAATCGCATCCCGGCGGCCCGCCTGGATCGCACGGCGCAAGAGACGCTGACGCTGTATCCGGCGCCAAACGCCAACGCGGGGCCTTTCTTCCGAAACAACTTCTTCATCCTCGCGCCGGAGATCAACCGGGCCGACGGGATCGTGGCGCGCGTGGACCACACGGCCAGCGACCGGCACCGGTTCGGAGTGGGGCTCAACTACTCCAACGGTTCGGACGGCCAAGCTCCGTGGTTCCCGTCGATCGCCAATCCGGGCTCGGTCCCGCGCGACCGGCGCGGCCGGCGGTTGACGCTCGAGCACGTGCTCACCTATTCGTCGCGCAACATCAACACGCTCACGGCGGACCTCGCCACCGACCAGTCGGAGAACAAGCCCCTACTCGATTCGGGCGGCCAGCCGTTCCCCTACTACCGCTTCAACTCGACTTATCTGGGAATGGGCCAGTCCTATCCGGTGTCCCGCAACGCAAGGAACACGTTCACGATCACCGACGGATTCACGACGCGATGGAAAGAGCACCGGCCCCGCGCCGTGATCCAGATGACACGCGAACAGGTCAACTCGTTCTGGCCGCAGTATCCCACGGGATCGTTCCGGTTCGGCGCGCCATACACCAGCCTGCCTGGAATCGTGAACACGGGACATCCCTTCGCGAGCTTCCTCCTCGGCGGCGTGGAAGTGGCCGAGCGGTCCGTGGTGGCGTCGCCCAGCTATTTCCGGCGTTCCCGTTTCCTGTTCGGTTTGCGGGATCAGTGGGACCTTCGTAAAGGCCTCACGCTCAGCCTGGCCGTCAACTTCGACGGCGCCACGCCGCGGGTGGAGAAGTACGACCGCCAGTCAACCGTCGCGTTCAATCGCATCAATCCCCTCAATGGGCGTCCCGGAGCGCTGGCGGCGGCGGGACTCGACGGTTTCGGCCGGGCGTTCCAACCGTACCAGTTCAAGGCCGAGCCGAGCGCCAGCCTGGCGTGGAACATTCTCGGCAAGACGCAGTCGGTTCTTCGCGCCGGCTATTCGAGGTCGTACACGCCGACTCCCGTCTACCTCGGCCAATGGGGAACGCAAGCGTTCAACGGAAGCCCGACATGGGTATCGCTCAATCCCCAGCTCCAGCCGGCGTTCACGCTCGCCAACGGGTTTCCGCCGCTGACGCGCCCGTTCCCCGATGTCCGGCCGGACAGCGCCAACTTCACGGTCGCCGACCTGATCGAGCCGACGGGCCGTCAGCCGACCTACCAATCGATGTCGCTCTCGGTCGAACACGAAGCCGGATTCGCGACCGTGGTGACCGCCGGGTTCGGACACAGCGAGGGCCGCAACATGTTCCTCAGCAATTCGGGTTCGAATCCGAACGCGATCCACCTGGACTCGCTGGCGTTTCGCGATCGATTGAACGACGAGAACTTCAACCGCTCGTTGCGGCCGTTTCCGCAGTACCAGAAGTTCGACGTGTACAGTTCCTGGCCCGAGGGCCGCTATCAGCGCGACGCGGGATACGTCCGGGTCGAGAAGCGAACCTCGGGTGGACTGTCGCTATCGGCCTACTACGAGTTCTCCAAACAGATGGACAACTACTCGGGTCCGGGAGGAGTGCAGGACTACTTCAACCGGCGCAACGAATGGGCGCTGACAGCGAGCAATACACCGCACCGGCTGTCGCTGAGCTACATGTACGAACTGCCGATCGGAGGGAGCAAGACATTCTTTCCGGTGAGCGACTGGCGCCGCTTCGTGGTGGACGGATGGAGCCTGAGCGGCCAGACCACGGTGACCAGCGGCGAGCCGGTCGCGCTCCGTCCGCAGTTCAACAACACGGGGGGAGTCGTGGAGGCGTTGACGGTGAACGTGGTTCCCGGCGTCGATCCGCATGTCGCCAATCCGAGTCCCGATCAGTGGTTCAACCCCGCCGCGTTCGCGCATCCGGCGGACTTCAGCATCGGCAACGCGTCCCGCACCCATCCCACGCTGCGGATGCCGGTGAATCAAAATCACGATCTGTCGGTGAACAAGCGCATCCCGCTGTCGCCGGAGCGTAGCGTGGAGCTGAGCGCGGTGGGCCTCAACTTCGTCCACCACGCGGACTGGACCGAGCCCGACGCCGTGATCGGAACGGCGGCGGCGCCGAACGTGAACGCGGGCAGGATCGTCGGCTCCCGCGGCGGCCGCGTCATCCAAGTGGGATTGAGGTTCAACTTCTGATGCGAGCCGCGACCCTCTTCGCCCTGTTCGCGGCGGCCGCGCCGGCCGCGAATCCGCCGGTGAAAATCGGACCGCGGACTGCGATCCGCGTCCCCTACTGGTCCGATGGGAGTCCGGCGGGTCCGGTGTCGGCGAAGGTCAACGGACAGCCGGCGAAGGTGACGCGAACCCTGAGCCCGGACGACGATTTGATGATGCTGCTGGTGCTGGACCTGGCGGGCGATCTGGCGCAGGCCGACCCGGCGCGGGAAGCCGTGATCGCGGCGGCCGGCAAGCTGCCGCCCAACGCCTACGTGGGCTTGCTGCGGGCGCAGGATGGGCTGCGCGTACTGTCCGACCCGAGCCCCGATCGCGGCCCGCTCGCCGAGACCATCCGCGCCCTGAACATCGGCGGACGCGCCGGTCTGCTCGACACCGTGGAAACGGCCGCGCAGCTCGGCGACGCTGTGCTGGCCAAGTCCGCGGTGCGCGTCGCGATCTTGTACATCACCGATTCCAGCATCGGCAACTACCGCGAGGATTTCACGAATCCGGTAGTCAACTCGGGCGATTCGCGCGACATGAGCCGCCGGTTTCCCGAAGGACTGGTGAAGGAGAAGATCTCGCGATTATCGGCCTCGCTGGGATCGGCTGAGACGCCCCTGTTCATCGTCCACCTGAATTATCAGAGCGACCGCATCAGCGAGGCGTATCAGACAGGTCTGCTCGAGATCGCGACCGCGTCGGCCGGAACGGCCGTGTTCTGCCGTTCGGTGGCGGAGATTCCCTCCGCGATCGACCAGGCGTTCGCCTCGATCGGGTCCCATCGCAGCTTGGAGATCCAGCTTCCGCCGGGGAAGGCGCGCCAGTGGGATGTCGAACTGGCGGGGGAAGGCGGCGCGCTTCGGTACCGCCAGAGAATCTCGGGCAGAAAGTGAGGAACCCATGAAGATCGCGTCGTTGGCGTTGACGGTCCTGGCGGCCGCGTTGGCGATCCTGTGGCGGCGCGACGCGGCCGGCCTGATTCGGGCTTCGCAGGAGGCATCGGAACTGCGGGCCGCGAACGCAGACCTGAAGTCGGAACTGCAACGCGCGGCGGCCGCCGCGGCCGAGCGGCCCGAGCCCGAGCCGGTTCCGGAGGAGAAACCCAAGGAGAAGGCCGTTCCGGCCACCGTGGTTCGCGAGGATACCGCGACTCGCGACGAATTGGTGAAGCTGCTCGACGAGAAGCAGGCGCGGCTGGCGGAGGCGCGGCGCGAGAAGCAGGAGCTGGAGCGTAAGCTGCTCGAGTCGGAGGAAGCGGCGGCGGCGGCGAAGGCGGAGCGGGACAAGCATCGGGAGTCGTTGCGCGACCTTCAGGACCGGCTCGATACCGCGACCCGCGTGTCGCAGGCGATGGAGGCCGAGTTGAGCGGCCGCAACGACCGCGCCGTGCGCATCGATTCGGCCAATCGCGAGTTGGCCGCCAAGGCCGCCGAATCCTCCAAACGCGCCGAACGCCTGGCCAAATTGGGAGAGGAGATCGAGGATCTGGCCCGCCGCAGAGGCACGTACCTGGCGAACCTGCTGCGCCGCTATCGCGAATTGACCGACCTGTATCGCGCGGTCGCCCTGCGCCAGAACAACCCGCGCGAGACCGGGGTCACCGCGGGCACGGATCTGTCGCGCATCCAGAACGCGGTGATGCTTGCCGAGGACGACATGCGCCAGTTGCATACCCTGGACGCGCAGGTGGACCGGCTGCGCAAGGAACTGGCGGCGGCCCGGCGGTAGCGCCGCCGGCGTTTGTCCTACACGAGAGCGGGGCATTGTCCGATACCGGCGTTCGATTCCCGCCTGTAGAGTCAGATCATGGACTCGGTTCCCGTACTACTAGTGGAGGACAATCCGAGCATTCGAGAACGGCTCATCGCACTGATAGCGGCGATTCCGGGGTTGTCGCTCGCCGGCGCGGAGGATTCCGCCGAGGGCGCGCGCGCCGCGATCGCGCGAACTCGCCCGGGGCTGGTGATTCTAGATCTGCAACTGCGCGCGGACACGGGTTGGGACGTGCTGACGTCACTGGACCCGGATGCCGGTTCGCCGCGGGTGATCGTTCTAACCAACCACTCCGAGCCCGAGTTCCGGACGCGGGCGTTGCGGGCGGGCGCCAGCGGATTTTACGACAAGTCGACGGAGTTCGAATCGTTCGCCGCCGCTCTCCGCGCGATGTAACGGCACTCCCTGGAAGTACGATTCCGGTGAGGCTCAGCCCTTCATATCCACTACCGCCTCGGTGATCTGGCCGAGATACTTGCCGTTCCTCACCACATCCGCCGCGATGGCGAATCGCGGCCCCGGCGCCGTCCATCCGCGCGGAATCGAGATCTCGATGTGCCGGTGCGCACTGCCTTGGGGCGGCACTTCGATCGTCATCGACTCCGGCGACACGGTCCATTCGCCCGGAGCCGTCAGCGCAACTTCCAGCTTCATCGGCTCGGCCCAATAGTTGCGCACGTGGACTTCCAGCTTCTGGCTTTCGCCGGGCGCGATCAGCATCTGGTATGGGTACAGCCGCACCCAACTCGGGTCCAGGCCGTAGTCGATTTCGCCATCGGGGAGCAGGTCGCGGAAGAAGCTCTGCTGCTTGCGAAACTTCGCCTCGGTGGCGAGCAGGATCGAGCGGTCCACCGGATACGGCTGCCCGTGGCCGGGACAGATCGTGTCGGGCTCGCGCTCGATCAGGTTGCGCACGCTCTTCAAGTGGCTGTCGTTCTCGACGTGGTTGCGGAAGATCAGGTTGTGCCGCAGCGTGCCGTCGTTCCGCGGATTCGGAAAGAACGCGTCCCCGGTGAACGCGATCTTCCTGCCATCGATGGTGGTGAACAGCGCCATCTGATGTTCGGTGTGGCCCGGCGAGTGCTTGATCTCGAAGTCGAACTCCTCCCAGCTGAACCGTTCGCCGTCCTTGAACGCGCGGTCCACGCGGAACGGCTCGCCGAGAATGCAGCCGAGATTGTAGCCTCGCGGATTCTGGAACACGTCGACCATGTTCTCGTAGCACCAGACCTTGCAGGCGTGATGGCGCTTCAGGTGCGGGAATCCGTTCATGTGATCGTCGTGCATGTGGCTCGGCATGGCCACGTCGACGGTCTTCAAGCCGAAGTCGCGCTTCAACCGGTCGATGGAGTGCTCCTGGAACCGGATGCGGTCAGTGGGCGCGGTGGCTCTTTCGAAGTTGCCGAAGTGCATGCCGGAAGCCGATCCGTAGTCGATGAACAACGCCTTGCCCGATTGCGAGACGATCGCGTAGAAGGACGACGTGGTGGTGTAGTGGCATAGCAGATGACGGCTCACCACCTGCGGCCGGCCTTCTTCCGCCGGATTGTTGCCGGTCTGGAATTTATAGTAATCGGTGAGCCGCTCGATCGTCTGGCGAATGCCCGCCGCCGGATCGGGCAAAGGATCGCCGTGGGAGGGGCACACCAGTTCCGGCTTGGCTTCTTCCAGCCGGGCGAGCGAAAAGATACCGAGGTCGATACCTTCCGATCCGCCGTAGTTCACCTGGGTGTCGAACAGGTTCACGATCTTCCCGGGCGAGTGAATCAGGTCGCCGGTGAAGGCGGTTTTCCTGCCGTCGATGTCCGCGATGAGGCTGATCGAGCCGAGCGTGTGTCCCGGCGTGGGCAGCACGAAGAACGAGTGGCGGCCCCACTTCAAGGTCGAGTAGTCCTGTAGCGCGTTGGCGACAGGCACGTCCTCGGCGAGCGTGTTGAAGTCGTTGCGGACGTAGTAAAGATGGAACACGCGGCGGTTGCGCCAGAAGTTGCGGGCATCGGCGAACAGGTGCTTCTCGTGCGCGGGCACGGCAATGGGGATGCGGCGCGCGGAGGCCTTGTGGTCGCCCTGGCACTGATCGCGATGGTGGTGCGTATGGAGGATCCAGTCCACTTGGGAGATGCCCATCGCGCCGAGATGGTCGAGGACCTTGCCCGAACCGAAGTCGACGAGGACGCATCGAGCGCCGTCCTGGACGACGAACACATTGCAAGTGTCCTCGAACAGCCAGAGATTCGCCGACAGCTTTCGGGGCGCGCCCTTCGGCGAGAATCGAGTACGGCGGTAGGGTTTGGCCGCGGGCGTGGTTTGCGCCGCGGCTTCGGCGGGAGCGGTGGTTCCAGCGGCCACGCCGCCGGCCGTTTGCAGAAAACCTCGTCTGGATGCGGATGCCATGGCGACATCCTATCGCAACCGCTACATGCCGAGTTTCTTGCGGAGAATGCCGAAGTCGAAGGCGGGTTTGCCGGACTTGACGGCGCGCGCCTCGCGCCACTCCATCTCGCGAAGCAGCTTCTCCAGTTGGGCGCGGCCGGTTTTCGATTTCGCCGATTGCCGCGGGGTCCGGCCGTCGAGCGCGGGAAGCGGCGTATCCGGCCACTCCGCATAGTGCCGCGCCTGATGCTCGCGCACGATCTTGTCCGCCAGTTCGGGATCGATCGCCTGGGGCGGCGGAGCGCCCTGCTCTTTCGATTCCCGCATGGCGTCCTCAATGGACTTCACCGTCTCGCCGAGCGGCCGCAGCCAGCCTCCGGCGAGTTCGGCGAGCATCCGCTTTCCCCGCTCGATGCGCTTACGGGAGTTGCAATCGAGCCGCAACCGTCCATCCTCGAAGAAGATGCCGCCGAGCACCGTTCGTCCACCCGCTTGATTGGCGGGCCCATCTTCGGGAGTCAGCCAACTCAGGGAGTTCGCCGCCCCACCCTTCTCGATGTCCCGCCCCCGCTCCAACGCCTCGCGGACAGCCGTTTCATCGATCAGATCGAACGTAGCCGAGACGAACTCGAGAGGATCGCCGTCGTAATTGACCAACTTTGGAGCGCGCGATGGCCGGCCTTTCGCGGAGTTCAACCGCGCCGCGGCAGGCGCGTTCGTTCGAAGCCACGTGGCGTCGGGAACTCCCGCGCGGGACGCCTCCGCCGAGATCGATTCGAGCAGCGCGTCCACGCGGTCGCGCGAAACGGGGACGCCGTCGCCGGCGAATTCGTTCCAGCGCGGCAGCCGGGCAATCCGGGCGAACAGCGCGTCCCAGACCACAATGTCCCGGGACATCGACCGGTCGTGAACAAAGACGGTGTCGCGGGTGATCATGTTGCCGAGTTCCACTCCCGCATCCTCGCGGACAGAGAGACACTCGAACAGGCCGAACTCGGACTTGGCGAGAGCGTCCGCCACGGCCGCCTCCTCTTCGCTCAGCCGTGACCGGTTGCGATGCACGAACTCCTCGGCCGCGGTTCGCTTCCCCGGGGAGGGCCTGAAGTCGTAGATCAGCCACGGCATGAGTTCCGCCTGCCTGTCCGGTTCGGGGAGGCCGCCGGCGGCCTCGAAATAGCTCCCCACGGCGCGTCTCTGGGTACGGACGTCCAGATAGGACTCGGTGGAAAACCGGATGATTTCGCCGGTGATCCGTTTGACCATCGGATCGTTCCTTAGCCTCCCGATTTCGCCGTCCCGACCCATGGTGGAGGAATCGGGCTCCGGAACGCCCTCCTCGTCGGAAGCCAGGTGGCAGCGCTTGTACTTCTTGCCGCTGCCACACCAGCAAGGCTCGTTGCGGCCCGGGCGGACGGGCCCCTTCTCCTCGGGCGACCCGAACAGAGCCCGCCGTTCGAGAATGTCCTCGATGGCGATTTCGGTGAGGCCCCCCTGCTCGAAGAGAGGCAGGAAGTTCTCGACCGGAGTGGTCCGCGCCCGCAACGCGGCGGCTTCCGCCGCTCCATCGGCTCCGTGAGCCCGGAAACCGCTTTCGAGCAATACCGGGAGAATTCCATCGCTGTCCTCGCCGGCGAAGCGGTCCCCATCCGCGGCGAGGCGCCGCAGCACCGGCAGCGCCACACCGCCGGGCAGATGCTGGAGTTGTTCCGCGAAGATGGCGGCCTGGGTCAAGGCTCGGGGCGGCAGCAGCGAGTCGATGGCAGCGGCCGCTTGCCCGGGGAATCTCGCGCCAAGCCGCCAGACCGCCCAATTGAAATGCATCCTGACATCGAGATCCGCGCAATCCAGCAACGCGAGCAGTTCGGCGATGCAGTCCGGTCCGCCGGCCTCTCCTAGCAGGGCCGCGTACACGCATCCGGGCGCCGCCAGCGAGTCCGCCACTATGAAGGTCCGGCCCCATTGCCGCAGCGCGGACATGAGGAGCGGAGCGTACCGCGACGGGTCCGCTCGAACCGCTTCGAGCGCGCCGGGACCGGGGAAGCCGTGCGTCTCCGGGGTCAGGGCGGCCAGAACGCGATATGGTTCGAGGCGGGCCTTCACCCGCGGGGATTCGCCGTCCATCCGGCTCCGGAGCAGCTCCCGAAGGGCGATGAACGCCGCGGGATCCTGGCGATTCCCTCCCGCATGCTCGAGCAAATCTCCCACCGCTTCTTGGAGGCCCGGCGACACGGAGTCCAAGGCGGTGAAGTGGTGGACGGCCAGTTCGGTCAATCCCAAGGCCAAGTCCATTGGACCGCCTCTCCGCTGAACCACCTCCATCGCATCCAGGAACGTAGGTCCGGAGACGGGAAGGAACTCGAGCGCCTTCCAGCACACGGCTTCCGCCTCTTCGGGTTTTCCGAGTTGGAGCAAGGAGATGCACTGCAACGCCCATCCCTCCCCGCGCCAAGGATCGACGGCGGCCATCCGGCGGCCGTCCTCCACTTTCTCCTCGGCGCTGTGGCCCGGGCCGAACTCCGCCAGGAAGCGCTTCTGAAGTTCGATGGTGGGAAATATCATCCGCCTTCGAAGATAGCGGGTTCGACCCCATTCCTGCTACATTGATCAATTCGACCTCACGCTTAGAACTGGCCCATATCCGTGCAGATCTTCCTCCAAGGCAAACTGATAGGGATCGAACCCTTCGTTTTGGCGCCGTCGGGCCAGGCCGGCGAAGCGGTCGCCGTGGGCCGTTCCCTGTGGGTGTCGTTGCTGGCGGAAGTGCTGCCGCGAGCCCTGCTTTCCGAGATCGGACTGGCCCAGATCCTGCTGGGATCGAGCGGCGGAGGTGGATTCCTTCTGGTATTGCCCGCCGAGTCGCTGCCGGCCGCGGGGGAGTTTCTCGAGCGCGCCGCCGCCGCCGTGTCGGCTCGATCGGAGGGACGGCTTTCGCTCGCGTGGGCGGCCACGGAGAACCTCGGCGACTGGATCGTGGTGCGACGGCGCCTGACCGACGAGATGGCTCGGCGGCTCAATCCCGAGCGGGCCGCGACGGCGGAGGGCGCGTTCGCTCCATTCGACGCCGTGGAGTCGAACTCCGACGCCTGGTTCGCGGATTTCGGAGCCCGGGTGCGCGCGGCCGATTGCTTCGGCTGGTCGCCCGAGGCGCCGGACGAAGTGCTGACGAGCCCCGGCAAGTATCGATGGCCGGCCGGATCGGGCGCGGGCACGATTCCGCTGGCCCGGCATGCCGCGCTCTCCGGCGATGGAGCTTCACCCGCGCCGCTGGACGCGCTGGCGAGCCGCGCTTCCGGGCGCCGGGCGTGGGGCGTGCTTCGCGGCGACGTGGATGCGTTCGGCGTGCGTCTGCGGCGGCTGGGTTCGATCGAGGAACACGTCCAGCTTTCGGTGCTGTTCAAGCAGTTCTTCGCGGGCGAACTCGAGGTCGCCTGCTCGCTGCCCGAGTATTGGCGCAAGGTTTCCATTCTCTATTCGGGCGGCGACGATTTCGCCGTCTACGGCTCCTGGGACGCGCTTCTGCTGTTGGCTCGCGAAGTGCAGCGGCTCTTTCAGCGATTCGCCGAGGCGCATCTGGAGACTTTGCCCGGACCGGAAGCGAAGACCATCACGATGTCGCTCGAGGTGGCTTCGGAGATCGACACGCCGTTCGCCTTCGTGTACGAAGAGGCGGGCCGCAATCTGGATGCGGCCAAGACGGAGGGCAAGGACTGCCTCCACGTTTTCGGCAAGACGCTGGAATGGCGCCAGTTGACGCACGCCGGAACGCTGAAGGACACGCTGCTCCGCATGGTGCGCGACTTCGGTTGTCCGCCGGAGTTTCTCGAGGAATTGGGAGGCTTCTACCGCGAGAAGCCCTCACAGACGCGGCCGGACCGCCCGTGGCGTTATCATCGCCGCCTGGGCTCGGCGCTCGGCGCGCACAAGGATCGCGAATTGCAAAAGCTCCAGGCGTCGCTCATCGGAGACATGATCGGGCGGAGCCCCACCCAGGTGAAGTTGCGTCCCGCCGGCCTGGTGGCCGTCGCCTGGGCGCGGATGTCGATGGACGCTTGACGATCGTTTGAGGATGTCGCATGGCTGACGAACAAAAACCGAAACATGAAGGCCGGCCGGACCGCGGACCGAGGGACCCGGGAGGACGCCCGGGCGGCGGCGGGCGGGACCACGGGCGCGATCGGGGAGATCGCGGAGACCGGGGAGACCGCGGCGGCCGCCCCGATGGCGGCTTCAGCGAGATCGATCTGGACAAGCTGATCGGCGATCCGCTCTACCTCGACAACCAGGCCCACCTCGTGGTGGCGCGCCTGCGCGACATGGATTCCGGCACCAAGAGCCAGCTTCGCCGCTTCTACAATGCCGTCCGCCGGGCCTGCCGCACGGCCGAAACCGACCGTCAGCACGAGTTCGTGATGCTGCGCGCCCGGCTGGCTTATACCATCGCGCGCCACTCGTTGCGCGGCATGGATAGCCTGGAGCGGCTGCTCCTCCAAGTCACCCGCAAGAACGAGACCCGCGGCTACGAGCGGTTTCGCGACCTGTTCGAAGCTATCGTCGCATACAACGAATAAGGATCACCCATGAGTTCGCATACCGCGCAAACCGAGCTGAAGCTCATTGGAAAACTGCTGCTGGACGCCGAGTTGCACTGCGAAACCGGCCTCCACGTCGGCGCCGGCAAGGGCTCGCTCGAGATCGGCGGGGCCGATAATCCCGTGGTCAAGGACGCGTTCGGCCGGCCCTACGTACCGGGCAGTTCGCTCCGCGGCCGCATCCGGGCGCTCCTCGAACAGGCCCACGGACTCGCCATTCCGCCGGAAATGGTGTTCGTGTCCAAGCGCCGGGGCCAGGAGGTCCGCATCCACCAGAGCAACCGGCCCGACGACGAAGTCTGCCTGCTGTTCGGACGGAGTCCGCTGAAGCTCGAACGGGTTACCGGTGGCGACATCGAGACCACAAGAGCGACGCCCGCGCGGCTCACCGTCTACGACGCCCCGCTCGACGGCGCCAGCATCACGGCGCAGATGCGCGAGAATCTCGACGACGAACTCACCGAGGTGAAGAGCGAGAACGCGATCGACCGCATCACCAGCCAAGCGAGTCCTCGAACTCTCGAACGCGTGCCGGCGGGCGCGCGGTTCCAGGTCCGCATGGTGCTCGACATCCTGTGCGAGGAAGACAAGGCGCTGCTGGCGCGCGTGGCCGAAGGGCTGCGGCTGCTCGAGGACGACACGCTTGGCGGGGGCGGATCCAGGGGAAGCGGCCGCGTGCGGTTCGCCAACCTGAAGCTGCGCTGGCGCGGCCGTTCCTTCTATTCCGCCGGAGCCGCCGAGGCGGAACTGCTGGCCGCGGGCGACGTCACCGCGCTGCAACTGCTGGCCAACGACGCCGAACTTTCGGGAAAGCTCTCTCAATAGCGCCATGGCCGCCCGCGTGTTCAAGCTGCGGCCCGCCGGGCCCTGGCGGCTGGGTCCGTCGTCCGGCGCGCGCGATCGCGTGGACCGCGTGTGCCACAGCGACACGCTGTACTCCGCCGTATCGTCCGCGATGGACCGGCTGGGCTGGCGCGAAGAATGGTTCGACGCGACGGCGCGCGCCGCCGAGCCCGCGGTTCGACTGGGCTCGTTGTTTCCATGGCAGGAAGACGCGCTGTTCGCGCCCGCTCCCGGGCACTTGTGGCCGCCTCCGGGAACCTCGAAACTACGCGCGTCCGGCGCCCGGCTGCTGCCTTCCTATTTGGTGGGCTGGCTCGCCGCGGGACAGCCTTTCAACGAGGATCAGTGGGACGTGGACAGCTATAGCGAGTGCCTGATTCGCAAGGGACGCAAGCGCACCAGTCCGTTCCGCGTCTCCCTGCGATCCCACGCGGCGGTGGACCGCGCCGATCACGGCGTCACGCTGCCGCATCAATCCGCGTGCCTCGAGTTCGGCGAGGACGCGGGGCTGTGGTGCGCGATCGACGCGGCGGATGAGACGTGGGCCGATCGCGTGGAATGCGCGTTGCGGCTGCTGGGCGACAGCGGCATTGGCGGCGAACGGTCGCAGGGCTGGGGCCACTTCGAAATCGCGGAGACCAAGCGTGGCTCGCTGGCGCACATGCTGCTGGGCGGACGCGGCGCTCACGCGTCGTCGGAGGGCGCGCCGGCCTATTGGCTGCTGTCCCTGCTGAGTCCCGCCGCCACCGATCGCATCGATTGGAAGCGGGGCTCGTACGAACTGGTGGAACGCGGCGGCCGCATCGAAAGCGCGGCGGGCTCGGGAGATTTGAAGAAGACGGTGCGAATGGTGCGCGAAGGCTCGGTCCTTCTGGCCGGGGAAGCGCCCGTGGGCGCCGCGCCCGATGTCGCGCCCGCCGGCTTCCCGCACCCGGTGTACCGGGCCGGGTTCGCCTTGTCGGTGCCGCTGCCGTGGCGAGGCAACGCATGAACTACCGGGTGGAAGCGCTCACTCCGCTGCTTGCCGGCGACGGCTCGGAACTGTCGCCGGTCGACTACATGGTCTGGCGCGATCAGGTCAACGTGCTCGATCAGGAGCGCATCTTCAGGCTGCTCTCCCGCGGTCCGCGGCTCGACAGCTACCTGCTGCAGATCAAGAAAGCCGACAAGCTCGACTTCACCAACTGGGGCGGGTTCGCGCAGAATTACGCGGGCCGGCGCATCGCGTTCGAGCACCCGTCGTGCGCGAGACAGTGGGAGCGTCAGCACGCGGACGACTGCCATATCCCCTGCTTTTCCACTTCGCCTCACGGTCCTTATCTGCCTGGCAGCGCCTTGCGGGGCGCGTTGCGGACCGCCGTGGTGGCGGCGCGCATCGACGATAAAACATTATCGTTCGTGAAGGAATCCATGGGCGGAGAGCGGCCCTCGCGCCGTCCGGCGGAAGCGGCCGAGCATCGCGCGTTATCGCGGGACAGCCGCGCCGGCTACGGCGATCAATTCAAGGCGTTGCCCATTTCCGATTCCGCTACGGTGGACCGCTCGTTTCTGAAGGTGTTCATGCTGCGCGTGGCGGCATTGACGGGCGCTCCAGGCGGCAAGCCGGGGCTCGGCTGGAAGTACGGCTCCAGTTCGACGTTCGCTGAGATGGCGATGCCGGGCACGGTATTCGAGGGCCGCATCGTGGAGCGCGCGTTCTACGGCGAGGCCGAGACGATGAAGGGGCTGCACTGGCGCGACACGGTCGGCGTCCGGCAAGTGGCCGAAGCGGCGAACGCGTACGCGGCCATCGCGCTCGACAATCACGCGCGGTACGCGGCCGCGGCGGGGCTCGAAGAAGTGGCTGCGTCGGTGGCCGGCTTGCAGGGCCGCCTGGCGGAGATCCGCGAGTCCGGCGAAGCGTGCCTTGTGGCGCTCGGCTGGGGCACGGGACTGCTGGGCAAGACGGCGTGGCCCAAGGTCGAGGACGAGGCATATCGCGAGGTTCTGCGCACGCAGGCGTACTACTCGCGCGCGATTCGGACCGGCCTGCCGTTCCCGAAGACCCGGCGGATCGTGTTCCTGAACGACCGTCCCGCGGCGCTCCCGGGTTGGGTGCTCGTCCGGTTCGGATAAGCGGCGCATCCGGTACAATTGCCGATGCCATTGGCCATCTTGCGCGACGCACTCGATGCGCCGCCATCCCGGATGAAGCGGAGGCATTGGACTCGTACCGATTACTTCACTCTGCTTGGAGCAGGGGCGTTCGATGGGCAACGGCATGAACTGATCCGGGGAGAGCTGATCGACAAGACCGGCGAGAATCCTCCGCATCCGGCCTTGGTTACGTTGCTCGCCGGCCGCTTGGCCGAACTGTTCGGCGTTTACCGCGTTCGCGTGCAGGGGACAATCGATGTGACGCCCGAGGACAATCCTACTTCCCTGCCCGAGCCGGACATTTGCGTGACCACGACGGCAGCCGAGCACTTCGTCGACCGTCATCCGGCGGCGCCGGACATCGTACTGCTGGCCGAGGTGTCGGACTCGACTCTCGGATTCGACACCTCGACGAAAGCCGATCTCTATGCGCGGGCTGGAATCGCCGACTACTGGGTCCTCGACGTCCGGACGCGCCGCATTATCGTCCACCGCGACCCCGCGGACGGCTACTACCGTTCGCTGACCGTTTATCGCGCCAACGAGCCGGTGAGCCCATTGGCCGCGCCTTCCGCGAGCTTGACGCTTTCGCGTTAGTTAGCAGGCCTCCCGCGCGCGGCGGGCGCCTTCCACCATGTTCCGCAGCTTTTGCCGGGCTGCCCAGCGCGCGGTTTGGCTGAGTCCGCAATCCGGCGCGAATCCCAGCCTCTCGGCGGGCGCGTGGCGAAGACACATGCGGATGCGGCGCTCGATCTCTTCCGGCGGCTCGATGTAGTAGCTCTTCACATCGACGATTCCTACCACCGCGTCCTTGGTTTCCGCCACACGCTCGACCACTTCGATCTCGGCGAACTCGCGGCTCGCCATCTCGAGGTGAATCTCGTCCACGGCGAGATCGAGGAACGCGGGGAACATCGGCGCGTAGCGGCGCGGACCCACGGCTCTCGCCTTGAAGTTGCCGAAGCACAGATGCGTCCCGAGGCGGCACCGGCCCGCCACCGGCGCCACCGTGCGATTGAAGATATCCACGAAACGCGCCGGATCCTCGCGGTGCGCGTAGCAGGACATCGACGGCTCGTCGACGCAGATCTCGCCGCAACCGGCCGCCACCAGCGCTTCCAGTTCCGCGGCCACCAGCGGCAATAACGCCTCGGCCACGGCCCAACGATCCGGGTAGTCCGCGTTCGGAATCAGCCGGCCGCTCAGAGTATACGGACCGGGAACGCTCGCCTTCAGGACCGGCCCGGGAGGCGCGAGCCGCTTCAAGCGCTGGAACTCCTCCACCACGCCCAAGCCGCGCGGCGCGGCGAGTTCTCCGGCGATGCGGTGGCGTCCGCGCTGGTCGTGGGCGGGAGGACCGAACCGGCGCGGCGGATCGGCCTCGCGGTCGATGCCGGCGAGATATCCGTAGAACGACAGATTGAAGTCGAGGCGAGTCTGCTCGCCGTCGGTGATAACGTCGAGCCCCGCCGCCACCTGATCGTGGACGGCCGCGATCACGGCATCGTCGCGCATTTCGGCGATGTCGTCCGGGCCGAACTCCGGCAGCCGCGCCGACGCGAATTCGAGCCAGCCGGGGAAGGGATAACTGCCGACCACGGTGGTCCGCAACGGACGTTCCTTCATGAGACGCTCCAGCCTCCGTCCACCCCGAGCACCGCGCCGGTGACGGACTCGGCCGTCAGCAGATACCACGCGGCACGCGCCACCTCGTCCGCTTCCAGCATCCCACCGCTCAGCGGCTGCTTGGCGCGCGCGAACGCCATTGCCGCCGGATCGGCTTGGGTTCGTTCCGTCATCGGTGTGCGGGTGAGCCCGGGCGCCAGGTAGTTCACGCGAATCCGGTCGCCCGCGTAGTGCGCGGCCATCGATCGCGACAGCGACAACAGCCCGCCCTTGGCCGCCGCGTAGGCGTGGGTGGAAAACTCCGGCGCTTTCGGCGATAGTGCCAGCACGCTGCCCACCAGCACGATGGCGCCGCCTCCACCCTGTTCGAGCATCCGCCGGACCGCGGCGCGGCAGGTTCGAAACGCGGAGGTCAGGTTGACGTCGATGGTGCGAGACCAGCCCTCGTCCGTGCACTCGTGCAGAGGCCCGTCGCCCCATTTACGCCCGCTAGCGCCGGCGCAGGCGAGCACCGCGTCCAGCCGGCCGTACCGGTGCACGCACAGCCGCACCGCTTCGTCCGCGGCCCCGGGTTCGGTCAGATCGACGGCGAGATCGGCCGGGCCGCTCAGCGCGGCGGTGAACACGGTGGAGCCATGGGCGCGCGCCAGTTCCGCCGCGGCCGCCGCGATTCCCGTCGCGCCCGTCACCAGCAGGATCAATACTTCACCCGAATCCACTTCTTGGAGTGCATGGAACGGTAGCCGGCGTCGAGAATGCAGTTCACCACGTAACCGTCTCGATATGTTTCGCGCGGCTCCACGCCGGCGCGCGCGCACTCGACGAAATGGCGCATCTCCGCCTGATACCCGTAGGCGAACGCCTCCTCGGGAAGGGGGCGCGTCCAGCCGAAATCGAGGTCGGCCTTTTCGATCACGTAGCCGGACGACTTGCCGGTGAACGACGAGATCGGAGTGCCTCGCGTGACGTCGGTGAAGATCGATCCTTCGGAGCCGTGGATCTCGTTGCGCAGGTCGAGGCCGCCCCTGGTGGTCCAGCTCAATTCGCAATGGCCGATCCCGCCGCTTTCGAACTTCAGCACGAGCAGTGCGTTGTCCTCGCCCTTGGTGCGTTTGCCGTGGACCAGGTTCGCGCCCCACGCCATCACCTCCACCACCCGGTTTTCCTTGCCGAAGAAGTAGCGGGCCGCCTCGATGCAGTGGCAGGCGAGGTCGTTCATGGCGCCGCCGCCCGTCTTCTCGACGTCCCAGAAATGGGGAGAATGCGGGCCGCTGTGCGATTCGCGGGACCGCACCCACAGCACGCGTCCGATCCCACCGGCTTCGATGGTCTCCCGCGCCTTCACCACGCACGGCGAGAACACTTCGGTCTCGGCGTATCCGTGCATCGCGCCGGATTTCTCCGCCGCCGCGAGCATCGCTTTCGCCTCCCGCCGTTCGCGCGCGAGCGGCTTGGTGCACACCTGGTTGCGGCGCCGGGCCGCCAGCTTCAGGGCGGTGGGCAGATGCTCTTCGTTCGGCAGCGCGATGACGAAGAGATCGATGCCGTCCCGCGCGATCACTTTATCGATATCGGTTTCGCACTCCGGAATTCCCCAGCGCCCGGCGAACGCGGCGGCGCGGCTTCGCGAACGCGACCAGTTCACCGCCACCCGGTGGCCATTGACGTTGGCGAGTCCCTGCATGTAGAACTCGGCCACGAAGCCGGAACCGAGCATCGCGATTTCGATTTGCTTCATACGGTCTTCAGCGACTCGCCGAACGCGGCCACCGTGCGGTCGATATCCGCCTCTGAATGCGCGGCGGAGATGGAACACTGCTTGGTTTGCAGCGGGAACCAGTAGATGCCGCGTTCGATCAGTTCGCGCCGCAGCTTCTCGTCGAGGGCCGCGTCGTGGTGCGAGGCGAGGTCGTGCCAGTCCACGGGCGCATGATCCATGAAGTAGACGCAGAACGCCGAGCCTTGTCTGGCGATGACCGAACGAACGCCCGCGCGATCGAGTTCGGCGCGCAGGCCCGCCTCGATCCGCTGTCCCAGCCCCTCCACGCGCCGGTAGACTTCACCGCCGTTCTCGAGCAGGCGTTCCACTGTCGCGATCGCGGCCGCGGTGGGCACGGGATGCGCGTTGTAGGTGCCGGCGAGCAGAACCCGCTTGGAAGCTTCCGGATGCGCGAACCAGTTCATCAGATCGCGCTTTCCGGCGATCGCCGCCATGGGGTATCCGTTCGCTAGCGCCTTGCCGTACACCGCGACGTCGGGCGTCACGCCGGCGATAGACGCATATCCGCCGGGAGCGTGCCGGAAGCCGGTCTTCACTTCGTCGAAGATCAGGACGAATCCGTGCTTGTCCGCCAGTTTCCGGAGGCCATCGAGGTAGCCCGGTTTCGGGTGTACCACGCCGATGTTCTGAAGGACCGGCTCGGTGATCAATCCAGCGACCGGATAGCGCTCGCACACGTGCGCCACCGAATCGAGATCGTTGAAGTTCACGGGATGCACCAGCGTGCGATGCGCCTCCGGAATGCCGGAGCTGATCGGCAGGAACGGATACTCGCCTGGCGACACGCGAGGTCCCAGGGCGGCGAGGGGCGTCATCAGGTTGCACGCCACGTCGTTGTGCCAGCCGTTGTAGCCGCCCTGCATCACGACGATGTGATCGCGGCCGGTGACCGCGCGCGCCAATCGCAACGCCTGATACGTCGCCTCGCTGCCGGTATTGAGCAACTGGACGGACTCGATCCACGGCACCGCCTGGCACATCAGTTCCGCGAGCCGGCCTTCGAGCGTGGTCGTGCCGGAACCATAGAGACTGGCCCCATCGCGCAGGACGCGGACCACGGCTTCGGTCACGTAGGGGTCGTTGTGGCCGAGGAAATGAGGCGCGAACGCCCCGTGGTAATCGATGTAGGAATTGCCGTCCGCGTCGAACAGCCGCGATCCCATGCCGCGGACGAAGACGAGTTCCGGCGCGATGTGGCGGTTGATCGATACGACTCCGCCCGGGATGAAGCGGCGGTTGTGCTCTAGAATCGCGAGGGACTTTGGGTTATTCGGCATGATGGAATTCGGACCAGTCGAACACGGCGGCGGTGAAGTTCTTGTCGCGGCTGGCGGCGATGTCGTAGGCTTCGCGCAAGCGGCGCGCCGGGAACCGGTGTGAAATCACCGGCGTGAAATCCAACCTGCCTTGGGCCATGAGGCCGGCCAGGTAGGCGAGTTCGCGCTTCAGGTTGAAGCGCAGTTCATGCGGCGGCGCGTCCGACACCGCGCTGAGACCCGAGCCGAACAGCCCGAGTTGCTTGCGGTAGATCCATTCGGCGGCCAACGGATTGAAGTCCGGCGCGGGCTGGCCGCGGCCCGGGAACCCGAGTATGGGCACGCGGCCGCGCTTGCGCACGATCTCCATCGCGTCGCGGTAGGCGTCCCACGTGTTCGCCGTGAGGATGGCGATGTCGCACAGGTTGTCCCTCGCCTCGCCGAGACGCCGGCGCCCCTCCGGGCCGCTCGACACGATGCATTCGTCCGCTCCGAGCCGGGCGGCCACCGCGGCCCGCTCCGGCGAATTCGCGATCGCCACGACGCGTCCGGCGCCCATCGCGCGAGCCAGCGGAATCGTGCAAAGCCCGATCACTCCGAGCCCGATCAGCGCGACATCCTCGCCAGGCTGGAAGCCGGACACACGCAGCGCCTGCAGACCCAGGTTCGTCAAGTAGGCCAGCGACGCGTGCTCGGAAGGAACGGCGGCCGGGACGACGGCGAGGATCTCGCGCTCTTCCGCGACGAACGCCGACAAGTGGGGCCGCGCGGTGAACACACGGTCTCCTGGCCTCACGGAACGGACCTCGCCGCCCGCCGCGCGGACGATGCCGCAATTCGAATATCCCACCCAGCGTGGATAATCGGGCGCGCCGGGGACGTACGTGGAATCGCCCTGGTAGTTGCCGAGGTCGGTGCCGGTGGAAAGCGCCGAGACATCGGTCTCCACCAGAACGCCGGACGGCGATAACGTCTTATCGAGGGGCGCTTCCTCGAATCGCAAATCGCCCGCGCCGTAGAGTCGAGCCTGCCACATGGAAAAGGAAGTATACCGCGGGATCCACGTCCGGAGGTGATATGATCAAAAGTTAGCCGCACATGTCCAAAGTCACAACCGCGCCGCTCGGCGACGATATTCAACGCCAGTTCGAGACGCTACGGGCGAAGAACGATGTCGCGCCCGTCAAGACGGAGGACGAAGGCGCTCCGCTGGGAGGAATCCCCGCCAAGGTCTACGGATTCACCTATTCTCCGCTGAACGCGTCCACGCCGCTGTACGCGGCCCGCACGCTGCAGAGCTTCGAGGTCCACAAGGTGACCGAGAGCTCGGCGTGCGTGCTCGGCTTTCTGACGGCGGACGAAGCGCGCACCGTGCTTGCCGGCGCCGCGGCGGACGTCCACCTGTATCCGGAGCCCTCCGGTGAGGCCAAGACGCTGGTCGAGATAGCGCTCGAGCGCATTGTTCGCTCCAAGCCGCTGGCCCGCGGCGAGGGCAACTTCATGGCGCTGCATTTGGATCCGCAATAGCCATGACCGGCCGCCGCGAGTTCCTCATCGCCGCCGGGGCGCTGCCGTTGGCCGCCGCCCGCGAACTGCCCAGCGAAGCCTCGGTGCGAATCGAGGAGATCTGCCGCGTGCCTTCCTATTGCGAAGGCGTGGTGTTCGACCGGGAAGGCTTCGCCTACATATCGTGGGGCCGCTTCATCTCGAGGATCGGACCCGATGGCAAGCCCGCGAACTGGGCCGAGACCGGCGCGCCCAACGGCCACAAGATCCTGGCCGACGGCACGCATCTGGTGTGCGACGCCAGCCAGCACGCGGTGCTCCACCTGGACGCGAATGGCAAGGTCCTGGGCAAGGCCGCTTCCGAATGCGACGGCAAACCGTTGCGCGGACCGAACGACCTCACGCTGGATCCGAAGGGCGGATTCTACTTCACAGACCCGGGCGGGTCCGGCAAGGACAAACCCATCGGCACGATCCATCACGTGGATCGCGGCGGCAAGGTGACACTGTGCGCTTCTGGCCTGGCGTTTCCGAACGGAATCGTGCTGCGGCCGGGCGGGAAGAAGCTGCTGGCGGGCGAAAGCCAGCACAACCGCATCCTCGAGTTCGGCGTGCGGAGTCCCGGCAGCCTGTCTCCGCAACGGGTGTTTTGCGAACTGCCGGCCAAGGGTCCAGGCCAAATCGACAACCAGCCGGACGGGATCTGCCTGGACGCGGCGGGCAACCTTTATGTGGCGCACTATGGGATGCGGCAGGTGCAGGTGGTGAGTCCGAAGGGCGCGGTGATCCGCCGTTACCCCGGCGGCAATCTGACCACGAGCAACGTCGCCTTCGGCGGCGAAGCGATGGACACCGTCTACATCACCGGCGCGATCGGGATCGAGGGCAAGGATCAGGGCGGCTTCTTCCGGCTCCGGCTTCCGGGCGTGCGCGGGTTGAAGATCCTGCCGGCGCGCTAGCCGGGCGGCCGGAATGGCCGGGGCAAACATTGACAGTACATTAAGGGGTTTGATAGCATCAATCCCGAATAATTTCGCCGGGAGTGTTGATGAATGCGTTTTCTCAAATGTGTAAGCCTGCTGGGCACACTGACTATCAGCGGGCAGGGCCTTTACGGACAAGCCGTCAAGGGGACGCTGCTTGGCGCTGTTCTCGATGCCTCGGGCGCATCCGTGCCGTCAGCCAAAGTTGTGATTGCCGACGTCAACCGCGGATTGACGCGCGAGGCGGCGACCAACGATAGCGGCCTCTACTCGTTCCCGAATCTGGAGGCTGGGACGTACCGCGTCACTCTGGAAGCCACGGGATTCCAAAGGGCCCAGCGCGAGAACGTCGAAGTGCTGGTCAACTCGACCGTCCGCGTGGACTTCGAACTCAGACCCGGCGCGGTGAGCGAGACCATCGACGTCAAGGGCGACGCACCGTTGCTGCAAACCGATCGTGCCGACACGGGCCGTAAGATCGAAACCAGGCAGGTGGCCGAAATGCCGCTCGGCTTCAACCGGAACTTCCAGAGCCTGCTCAGCCTGGTTCCGGGCGTGCGGCGGTCGTTTCGTCCGCACAGCGAGTTCTTCAATTCGTCGGATGCGCTGTCGAACGAAGTCAACGGGCAGAACCGGCAGGTGAGCAACCTGCAACTGGAGGGCGTGGACAACAACCACCGTACCGGACTGCTGCAGGTCCTGATTCCACCGATCGAAGCGATCGCCGCGGTAGACATCTCGACCAGCAATTATGAAGCGGAACTGGGCCGAGCCAGCGGCGCGGTAACCAACGTGACGCTCAAGTCGGGCACCAACGAGATCCATGGGAGCGCGTTCGAGTTTCACCGCAACCAGCACTTTACGGCGCGCAACTTTTTCGCCGCCTCGCGTCCGCCGACCGTGTACAATCTTTTCGGCTTCACGATAGGCGGGCCGATCCGGAAGAATCAAACGTTCTTCTTTGGCGACTTTCAGGGCATCCGCGACCGGCGCGGCGACGTGAATATCGCCACGATTCCAACGCCCACGCACCGGACCGGCAACCTGAGCAGCATCGCGCTCCCCATTTTCGATCCGAACACCGGGCTACCCGACGGCGCCGGACGAATTCCGTTCGCGGGCAACATGATCCCGGCCAGCCGCATCAGCCCGATCTCACGGCGCATGCTCGACCTGATTCCCGCCCCGACGCAGCCCGGCGAGGGCGCCAACTGGGAGCGCAACACGGTCCGGCGGAAAGACATCAACAGCACGGACGCCAAGATCGACCACGTGCTCAACGCCAACAACCGGCTTTCGGGACGCTACAGCTACCAGAAGCCCGAAGTGTTCGATCCGCCCGTCTACACGGCCAAAGCCGGAGGCCCGGCCAAGCAGACCGGATTCGCCGGAACCGGCACCAACAAGATTCACTCGGGGGCTGTCAACTATACCCGCATCTTCAGTCCCACGTTTATTGGCGAATTCCGTGTGGGCGCGTTCCGGTACCGCAACGAGGCCTTCAACGCCGACTATGGACTCAAGACAGCCGACGAGTTGGGGATCCCAGGCATCAACATCAGCGAGTTCACCTCCGGCATTCCGCAGATCTGGATCAACGGGTACACGCGGTCGGTGCTCGGATACAGTCAGAGCCTCCCGTGGCAACGCGCCGAGACCAATTTAAACTACGTCACCAACTGGACCAAGATTCGCCGCAACCACACGTTCAAGTGGGGCTCGGACATCCGCCGGGTCCGCGACGACCTCAATCAGAACGACGCGTTCGGAGCCCGCGGGCGGTTCGAGTTTCTGGAAGGCAATACGGCTCTGAATGCGCCGGGCGCACCGCGCGTTGGCATCGGCAACGCATTCGCTTCGTTCCTGCTGGACCGGCCAAGCGTGGTTGCCCGCAGCGTGCCCTACATCTTTCCCGCATACCGCCAGACGACGGCGTTCTTCTTCGTCCAGGACAAGTGGCAGGTGGGCAAGAAGCTCACCGTCGACATCGGCTTGCGTTACGAATTCTGGCGCAATCCGCGCCCGCGCCTGCCCGGCGGATTCTCCAACTACGATCCGGAGCGCAACCGCGTGCTGGTAGCCGGCGTGGGCAGCAATCCGATGGATCTCGGGCGGCAGCAGTACCGGAAACACTTCAATCCGCGGCTGGGAATTTCCTACCGGCTGAATGAGAAGACGGTGATTCGTTCGGGCTTCGGCATCTCCGTGCAGCCGCTGGCCGACTTCAACTACGGCTACAACTTCCCCATCCGCACCAGTGAACAGTATCTGGCCCCCGACGCGTTCAACTTCGGCGGCCGCATGGCTACTGGGTTCCCGCCTCCCCCGGCGCAATTCTTTCCGTCGAACGGCATCATCGAGAACGCGCCGCTCACGCAGAGCTTCACCGTCTTCACCAATGACTTGCGTGAAGGCTACATTCAGTCCTGGAATCTGGCGGTGCAGCGGTCGCTGCCGGGCAAATTCGTGCTCGAGGCCGCCTATGTCGGAAACCAGGCCGTCAAGAACTACACGTTCCGCGACATCAACGCGAGCCCCACCCTCAATTCCGGCGCCGCGGGCCAGCCCCTGTTCCAGAGGTTCGGCCGCCGGGCCGGCGTGAGCGCCTGGCACCCGACGCAGAGCAACTTCCACTCTCTGCAAGCCAAGTTCGACCGCCGGCTGTCGGAGGGCTTTCTGCTTACGACGGCGTACACGTACAGCAAGGCGATCGATCAGGACTTCTTTCAGCAGCTCGACTTCCGTCTCAATCGCGCCCCCGGTGGCAGCGACCGCCAGCAGGTGTTCGTGCAGAGCTACATCTACGAGCTTCCTTTCGGCCGCGGTAAGAAATGGGCCACATCGGGGCCGGCCGGGGCGTTGCTAGGCAACTGGCAGGTCACCGGCATTCTCACGCTGATGAGCGGAACGCCGCTGAACATCACCGGTGGCGGCGTGCTGAACACGCCGGGCTCGAGCAATCGTCCTGACCTGCTGCGCAAGCCGTCCACGCCCGGGGGTATTGGACGCGGCAGTCTGTGGCTCGAGACGTCGGCGTTCGCCGATCCTGGCGTGGGCCGTTTGGGAACTACCGGACGCAACATTCTCAGGGGACCGGATTTCCGCAATCTCGACCTATCCCTGTTCCGCAGGTTCAATGTGACAGAGCGATTCAAGGTGGAACTGCGGGCCGAGTCGTTCAATTTCAGCAACACGCCCAAGTTCAGCAATCCGGATGGAGGGTTCACCAGCCCGACATTCGGAATGATCACGGGGGCGGGGGACGATTTCGCGGACCCGGCCTTCCGGCGTCAGGTTCAGTTGGGGTTGAAGATCACGTTTTAGACCGTAGGACCGGGGCAATGTCCAGCAGCGCCGGATTCGATATTCGATGGGCTGCCGGACCCGGGACTTGACGACGGGCGCCTCCGAGTGCAATTGTGAGGCTATCGCTTATGACACGAATCGCCGTCACACTCATCGCAACCTTCACGGCCGCCGCTTTCGCGGCAGGCCCGGCCGATAGCTTGAAAACCGGGAAGGCGCAATTGAAGTCGGCGGGGCCGCTGGCCTTCGGACCCGAGGGAATCCTCTTCGTCGGAGATCCGATGGGAGCCTCGATCTTCGCCCTGTCGACCGGAGACACGCGAGCCGTCAAGAATCCTCCCGCGCCCGAGGTGGACGGAATCCAGGAAAAGATCGCCAACCTGCTCGGCGCGAGCGCCGAGCAGATCATGGTCAACGACATGGCGGTGAACCCGCTCACCAAGCGCGCCTACATTTCCGTATCGCGCGGACGCGGCCCGGAGGCGATGCCCGCGATCGTCCGCGTGAGCGGCTCCAAGCTCGAAGAGGTGAATCTCGCCAACATCGCGCACGCGAGCGTCGATCTGCCGAACGCTCCCGCCGCCGACGCCAAGGACCGCCGCGGAACCTCGCTACGCACGGAGGCGATCACCGACCTCGCGTACGTCGACGGCACGCTGCTCGTCGCCGGCCTCTCCAACGAGGAGTTCTCGTCGAACCTCCGCTCCATCCCCTTCCCGTTCCAGACGGCCGGCCGCGGCGCGAGCATCGAGATCTACCACGGCCAGCACGGGCGCTTCGAAACCAACTCGCCCATCCGCACCTTCACGCCGTACAAGATCGCGAAGAAGCGGCACATTCTCGCGGCGTACACTTGCACCCCGCTCGTCTCGATTCCGATGTCGGACCTCGAACCGGGCAAGAAGGTGATGGGAAAGACGATCGCCGAACTCGGCAATCGCAATCGCCCGTTGGACATGGTGGTTTATGAAAAGGACGGCGCCCAGTACATCCTCATGAACAACTCCTCGCGCGGCGTCATGAAGGTGAAGGGCGACGGGCTGGAGAGCTATCCCGCGATCAAGTCGCAAACCGAGGTCACCGGAGTGCCTTATGAAACGATCGCGGGGCTGAAAGGCGTCGAACACCTCGACCGCCTGGATGCGTCCAACGCGGTCATGTTGATCCGCTCGGAAGGCGGCGCGCTCGATCTCAAGAAGCTGGCGCTGCCGTAGTTCGAGTGCGGCTAATTCTTCTAGCTCTGATGGCCGGGGTTGCGGCGTTCCCGCAACTCCCGGTTCTCATCTCAGTGGTGGGCAATCCGCCCGCGTTCCGGGTCTCGCAGTCGTCCATCCTCCCCAGACTGGGGAATCCGAACCTCCCGGCGATGTTCCACCTTTGCGTGGACAAGCCGGACGCACCGCCGCTGCCGGGCGAATATTCGGTGGAGGGCGGCGCGCTCATGTTCCGCCCCAAGTACCCGCTGGAACCGGGCGTCGGCTACCGCGCGGCTTTCTCGCTGCTCAACGAACGCGCGGAGTTCCAGTACACGATCCCCAAGCCCGTCGTGGTTCCCACGACGACGGTGGACCGCATCTATCCATCCACGGCCAGCATCCCGGAAAATCAACTCAAGTTCTACGTTCACTTTTCGGCGCCGATGAGCAAGGGCGAAGCGGCGAAGCGGCTTCATCTGATCGAGGAAGGCGCCGGTGAAGTGAAACTGCCGTTCCTCGAGATCGCGGAAGAGTTGTGGGATCGCGAATTCAAGCGGCTGACCATTCTGTTCGATCCCGGCCGGATCAAGCGCGGACTGGTTCCGAATCAGGAAGTGGGCATGGCGCTCAAGGAAGGGCGCAAGTACACTCTCGTCGTCGACGCGGCTTGGCCCGACGCCAAGGGCGCGCCGCTGAAGACGGAGTTCCGCAAGGCTTTCGCGGCCGCGCCCGCCGATCGAACGCCGCTCGAGCCGAAGACCTGGAAGCTGCTGGGGCCGTCGCCGATGACGCGCGAAGCCGTGGTGCTCGATTTCCCGGAGCCGCTCGACGCGGCGCTGCTGCTGCGGTTCATCGACGTCGCCGATTCCAAGGGCGGACTCGTGAAAGGCTCCGTCGCCATGGACAACGACGAGTCGCGCTGGATCTTCACGCCGGCGGAACCTTGGGCGGAAGGCAAGTACTCGCTGGAAGTTCTGGCCGGGCTGGAAGATCTCGCCGGCAATCGAGTCGGCCGCGCGTTCGACGTCGACAAGTTCGACGAGGTGAGCCGGCAGCCCGCCGCCGAATCGCACTCGATTCCGTTCACGGTGGGGACGGCGCCGGCTCCGGTTGCTACTCCCGCGCCCGCTCCGGCCCCTCCGAAGCCAGCAGCGCCAAAACGGCCCAGGAAGTAGTCGAGATGTGTTGGGCGTAGCTGTCGCCGCCCGATGGACGGGTGGTCGCGGCCCATCCTCCGCCCGATAGCTGGTTCCGCAGCAGCCACTCGCGGCCGCGCCGGATCTCAGCGCCGCGGCCACCGAGCCGCGCCAGCCCCAGGATTGCGATCGCGGTGTCGAACGGCTCGCCGATCCAGCTTCCATTCGCCGCTTGCTTGGAAACGAGCAGCAGCGCCGCATCCTGGTTACGGACGCCGGCCATCAACACGCCCGCCGCGCCCACGATGCCAGCGGGGCGGCGCGTGTCGAGCCATCTCCGCGCCTTGGACGCCGAGGCGGTCATCCCCGCGCGCTCCACCACGGCCGCCGCGAGCGCCGTCGCGATCTCGGGTCCGTAGGTCGCCGGGGCGCCCGCCACCTTTTCTTCGTCCACCTTCCAATGGCCGTCGTCCGCCTGCGCCTTCACCAGGATCTCCGCCACTCGCGTTTCGGCGGCGGCGTCCGCAATCGCGCCCGACTGGCTAGCCGCGCGCAGAGCCGCCGCGTACTGCACGAAGGCCAACGGCTTCGGCTCCCACTCCGCGGGCCGCAGCAGCCCCGCCAGACTGTCCGCCAGAGCCGCGGGGTCCACACGCTTGCCCGCCGCCGCCGCCGTCCACAGCGCCCGCGCGCCGTCGCCGTTGTTGTGGCAGGAGTGACACTTGTTCTCGCGCCGCCAGCGGGGCACTTCTTCCTCGAGGTAGGCGATCGCCTCGCTCAGTCCGGCGCACGCCGGAAGCGCCGGCGCCAGCAACCAGTAGAATCGAATGAGTGCCTTCACGAGCCGCTTCCCCAGAGGAGACCGCGCGATACGCGCGCCGGTTTCCAGACTTTTCCTCCTTCTACCGTACTTCGAACGGACTCACGATATCCAGCGTGGGGATCGGATCGTACCTCGGAAACATGGACGACGCCACCGCCCTCGGCTACGTGGACAGCGTCCGCGCGGCCGTGCGCGGCGGGATCAACTTCCTCGACACGTCGCTCAACTACCGCCATCAGGAGTCGGAGCGCAACTTCGGCGAGGCCCTTTCGACGCTGTTCGAATCCGGCGAGTTCGATCGCGCGGAGATCGCGATCTGCACCAAGGCCGGCTATCTCGTGCCGAACGCGATGCCGCAATCGGGCGTTGGACCGGACGACATCGTGGGACGCATGCACTGCCTGACGCCGGCCTTCCTCGCCGATCAGCTCGGGCGCAGCCTCGCCAATCTCCGCGTGGACTCCGTCGACGTCTTTTACCTGCACAACCCGGAGACCCAGCTTCAATTCGTCTCCCCGGCGGAGTTCGAAAAGCGCATCGCCGCCGCGTTCGCCGCCTGCGAGGAGATGGCCGCGGCCGGGCGGCTCTCCTTCTACGGCACGGCGACGTGGAACGGCTATCGCACGCGAGAGCGGGAAGAAGGGCTTTCGGTGACGCGCCTGGCGGCGATCGCGCGGGAGGTGGGCGGCGAAACCCACCGGTTCCGCTTCATTCAACTGCCGCTGAACTTGGCGATGCTCGAGGGAGTCACGTTTCCGCGTGAAACGATCGACGGCGAAAATGTTTCGACGGTGGAAGCCGCCCGCCGCCTCGGAATCGCCTCCATCGCCAGCGCCAGCCTGCTGCAGACCCGCCTGGCGCAAGGGCTGCCCGAGACTGTGCGGGACAACCTGCCGGGGCTCGAAACCGACGCGCAACGGGCGATCCAGTTCGCGCGGTCGGCGCCCGGCATCGTTTCGGCGCTAGTGGGAATGAGCACGCCCGCGCACGTCGCGGAGAATCTGAAAGTAGCGGGAGTGGCGCCCGCGAACCTATCGGCATGGTTCCGCCCGAGCCACTGATTTTCCCGCCGGATGGGAATCCGGAGTCGCTGCCGGGCGGACCCGCCGTGTACATGATCTGGCCAAAGGGCGGAGAACCGTACCTGGGACGCACCAACATCCTGCGGCGGCGCCTGAAGCGGCTGTTCGAAAAGTGGAACCTCGCCGCGCAAGCCGAGCGCATCGAATACTGGCCGGCGCCTTCCAAGCTGGAGCAGTGGCTGGTGTCGTACTCGCTGGCGCGACGGCACTTTCCCGATTCGTATTCCCGCGTTCTGAAGCTTCCCAAGCCGCCGTACGTCAAGCTGGCGCTGCACAACGAGTTTCCGCGCACCTACGTCACCGCGCGATTCTCCGGCGCCAAGGCGGTTTTTTACGGACCGTTCCCGACGCGCGCCGCGGCCGATCAGTTCGAGGCGCGGGCGCTCGAGCTGTTCCAGCTCCGCCGCTGCCAGGACGACCTGCGGCCGGAACCCGGGCACCCGGGCTGCATTTATGGCGAGATGCGGATGTGCCTGCGTCCGTGCCAGGAAGCGGTGACCGCGGGCGAGTACGCGTCGGAAGCGGGGCGCGTCCGCGAGTTCCTGTCCACGCGCGGAGCGAATCTGCTCGAAAGCGCCGCCGCCGCGCGCGACCGGTCGAGCGGCAATCTCGACTTCGAGGAGGCGCAACGCCAGCATGCGCGGCACGGGCAGATCGAATCGATCGTGAAGCTGGGCGGGGATCTGGCCCGCGACGTGACGACGCTGCACGGTGTGGCCGTCACGCCGTCGAACGAGCCCTTGCACGTGGTTCTGTGGTTCCTGCGCGGCGGCTGCTGGCTGGGGGGACGTCCGTTCAGCGTGGCGCCGGGCCTGGCCGAGCCGCTAGACAAACGGTTACGCGGCGTTGTGGAGGAACTGGAAATGCCCAAGCCGTCGCTGCCGTTGCGGCAGGATCATTTGGCTCTCCTCGCCAAGTGGTACTTTTCGAGTTGGCGGGATGGGGAGTGGCTGACGATCGACGATTGGGGGCAGGTCCCCTACCGGAAGCTGGTCAATGCGATTTCGCGGACGGCGTCGGGCAAGTCGCGGCAGATGCAGCTCGAACTGGGCTGATCGATCAGACGATCGCGTTCAGTTTCTTTTCGAACGTCGGGAACGCTCCGATCCGCGCTCCCACGCACTCTTCGGCGAGCGTCGAATACAGATCGCCAAGCGTGCCGGTGGTGCGTGTGTGGAGGCCCGTCTTCAGCCCGCCCGCATGGCCCGCCAGCAGCACCGCGAGATTGTTGTTCTTGTGGGCGTTGGCCTCGGCGTGCTCGTGGACGTATAACAGCGCCGTGTTGTCGAGCAGATTGCCCGCGCCCTCCGGCGTCGCTTTGAGCTTCCCGACCAGATACGCGAACTCCTCCACGTGCCAGCGGCAGATGTCGCGCAGGATCCGGATGCCGCGCGGCGTCTCCACTTGCCCGTGCGTGTACTCGTGATGCCGCTGCGAGGTGTGGCCCAGCCACGGGAATCGCGACAACCCCTGGCACTTGGTGAGCATATACGACGCGACGCGAGTTTGGCCGCTCGCCAGCGCGTGCACCAGCAGGTCGCTTTGGAGCTTGGCGATGCGGGGCCAGTCCCGAAGGTCGCCGCCCTCGGACGGCCGCTCGACCACGGTGCGGTATTCCGGCGGAAGGCTGGCGATCGCGCGCTCCACGTCGCGCACCGACGACAGGTACTCGTCGAGCCGCGCCTTGTCGCCGCCGCCCAACGTGCCGGCGAGCGTGGCGGCTTCCTCGCGAACCGTGTCGAGGATGCTCGTCTGGCGGTCGACCCAGGAGCTTTCCTTCTTGCCGAACAGCCGGTCGAACAGCTTGTGCGGCAGCATCTCCGGCGGAAGAGGACGATCGCGATCGGCCCAACTCATGTTGCGCTGGATCGCCTCGCCGAAAGACTCCTGCGACACGCCAATCTGTAGCGAGCGGAATCGCGTCTCCTCGCCGATCTTGCGCGCGATCGCCTGATCGAACGAGGGGCCGCCCGCGCCGCGGCCGGTGAACGGCTGGCCGGAGATCAGCGCGCTCATCGACGGATAGTGGCTGTTGCCCGGCTGCGGCACGCGCGCGGCGGGACTGTCCAGACCGGTCACGATATGGATGTCGCCACGATAGGGCGCGAGCGGATTCAGGCAGGCGGTGAACTGGAAGTCCGCGCCCGTCTCGCGGGGACTCCAGTACTTCTCGGGGATGCCGTTCCCGTTGAACCAGAACACGAACCGGCGCGGCATCGCGGCGGGAGCGCCCGCGTAGGCGGTGCCGTTCGTGTTGAACATCGCGGCCAGGGGCGGCAAACCGATCCGCACGGCGGAGCCGCCCAGGCCGATGCCGCGAAGAAACGTCCGCCGCGAAAGCGAGTGGTTCATGAAACTAGTGATCCTCCCCGGACATTATACGCCCGCCAGTTCCAGCTTGCCGCTGCTGTCGCCGATCGACTCGGCTGGCACGCCCATGCGGTGCAGCATCGACAGGAACAGGTTCGTCGCCGGCGTCTCTTGCGGATACCGCAGGTGGCGCCCGGTGACCAGCGCTCCGTTGGCGCTTCCGGCGACCACCGCGGGCAGATCGTGATGGTCGTGCCGGTTGCCGTCGCTGATTCCCGATCCGTAGAGGATCATCGAGCGGTCGAGCAGGTTCGCGTCTCCGTCGGCGGACGCGCGCAGTTTCCCCAGCAGATACGCGAACTGCTCCACGTGATAGCGGTTGATGCGGGCGATCTTCTCGATCTTTTCGGGGTCGCCCTTGTGGTGCGTCAGACCGTGATGGGCGTCGGAGACGCCGATCTCGCGATAGGTGCGGTTACTGCCCTCTCGGCCCATCATCACGGTCACGACGCGCGTGAGATCGGCCTGGAAGGCGGCGGTCACCAGGTCGAACACCAGGCGGGCGTGCTCGGCGTAGTCCACTGGAACGCCGGACGGTTTCTCGAGCCCCGCCGGAGCCTCGGTGCGCGCGGCGCTTTCGATGCGCTTCTCGATCTCGCGCACCGAGTAGAGGTACTCGTCGAGCTTGCGCCGGTCGGTGGGGCCGAGTCCGCCGCGCAACCGCGCCGTGTCCTCCCGGGCCAGGTCGAGGATGCTTTTCGAATAGAGACGGCGCTTCTCTTGCGAAGCCGGGTCCATCGGCCCCTCGGCCGCGCCGAACAGCCGCTCGAACACCATGCGCGGGCTGGCCTCCGGCGGCAGTGGCGCGGTATCGTTGCGCCACGCGAGATTGTTCGTGTAGGCGCAACTGTAGCCGGAATCGCAGTTGCCCACGCTGCCCGTCTTTTCGAGTCCGAGTTCGAGCGACGGAAACCGCACCGCCTTGCCCACGTGGTTGGCGGCGATCTGGTCGAACGAGATTCCGTTCCGGATATCGGCCCCGGCCGTCTTGCGCGGATGCACGCCGGTGAGATAGCTGGCCGCGGCGCGGGCATGATCGCCGGGACCGTCGGCGAGCGCGCGGCCGTTGTTGTGCGCCAGGCCGGAGATCATCAACAGGCTGTCCTTGAACGGCGCAAGCGGCTCGGCGGCGCGGCGCAGTTCGAACTCGCGGCCCTCGGCGGCGGGCGTCCAGCCGTTCATCACGATGCCGTTCGGGACGTAGAGGACGGCGAGCCGCACCGCGCCTGCGCCGCGGGATTTCGACGGCGCCGCCAGCGCCGGAACCATCGCGTCGAGAAACGGCAGGCCGATCGCGGCTCCCGCTCCCCGCAACAACGTCCTTCTCGAAAGATGCTTTCCGGTAACGATCATTTCGCCTCTCCTTCGGCGCGCCGCATGCGAAACGGCGCGCTCCCCACGATCTCCTCGACGATCGCCGCGAATCGATACTCTTTCGCGGCCGCGGCCCGCGCGATCGCGTTGACCGTGGGCTTGTCGGACCGTTCGAGCCCGCGGCCCAGGGCGTAGGTCAACAGCTTGGCGGTGAACGCGCGCGCGAACGCGTCCTTGTCTTCGAGGAGCACCCGCTTCAAGCCCGCCGGACCGTCGAACCGGCGCCCGCCGGGCAGCTCTCCCGACGCGTCGACCTCGAACTTTCCGTCGTGCGTGCGCGCCTTGCCAATGGCGTCGAACGCCTCGAGTCCGAAGCCGATGGCATCCATGCGGTTGTGGCAGACGGCGCAACCCGCATTGCTCCGGTGCTGTTGCAACTGAACGCGAAGCGGCTTGTCGAGGTTGACCTTCGTCTCGTCCAGACGCGGCACGCCGGCGGGCGGCGGAGGCGGCGGCGCGGCGAGGAAGTTCTCGAGCACCCACAGGCCTCGCAACACCGGCGAGGTCCGCGTGGGATACGACGACACGGTCAGAACGCTCGCCTGGGTCATCAACCCGCCGCGGTCGCGGGAAGCCAGCCGCGCCAGACGCATCTCGCGGCCCTTCACGCCTTCGATCCCGTAGTGGCGCGCCAGCCGGGCGTTGAGGAACGTGTAGTCCGAATCCAGGAACTCGAGAATCGGGCGATCCTCGCGCACGACGTAGTCGAAATACATCTCGCTTTCCCGCGACATCGACTTGCGCAGATGCGGCGTGAACTCCGGAAACAGCGCCGGATCGGGCTGCGCCTTTTCGAGGTTCCGCAGTTGCAGCCACTGGCCGGCGAAATCCCGGGCCAGCGCGGACGACTTGGGATCGCGCAACATGCGCCGGACCTGCCCGCGCAGGATCTCCGGAGCCGCCAGATCCGCCTCGAGCAGTTCGTCGTCGGGCATGCTCGACCACAGGAAGTACGACAGCCGCGACGCCAGTTCCACGGACGAAACCGCGTGCGGACCCGCGACAGGATCGGCCTCGGCCCGAAACAGAAAGTTCGGCGACACCAGGATCGCCTGCAACGCAAGCTGAATGCCTGCCTCGAAGCCATCGCCTTTCGACCGCGCCAGTTCGACCAGACCCACCAGTTTCCGGACCTCGTCGCGCGTGGGCTCGCGGCGGTAGGCGCGCCGCGCCAGGCGATGCAGGATCGTCGCGGCGCAATCGGCGGTGTGCTGCGAACAGACGAACACGTTCTTCCACGCCGCCGTCTCGCGCGGCTTCCATGCGTAGGGACCTTCCACGTCGAGCCCGTCCACGAAGATGCGGCGCTCCTTCTGGAACTGAGCCTTGCCGTAGAGCTTCTCGTTCCACTCCTCGACGTTCACGTAGCTCTTGTCGAACTCCGCGTGGATCGCGTGCTCGCCGGCGGCGACGAACTGGCGCGTGGAAAAGTGGCCCTTGGAGTACTCGCCATCCTGCACCGTGAACGTCGCGACGCGGCGGCCGTCCAGATACATGTGCACCGGCACTTCCGTCCGCGCGGTGTTGCGCCGGTCCTTCACCCGCACGACGAGTTCATACTCGGCGTCGACGGGGAACAGGTGCCGGACTTCGAACGCGCCGGGGACGAAGGGATAGCCTTTCGGGTCGTCCTCCTCGACTCGCCGCGACTGCTCCTCCACGTCGGCGATGTACTTCTCGAGAGCGGGCTTGGGCGCGGGACCGAGCGGAATCGCCGCGGCGGCGAGCCGCATGGCGGCGCGCATGTAGTTCTCCATCAGCACGGGCGGCACGGTGAGTACGTCGCCGATGTTGTCGAAACCGTAGCCGGAATCGTCGGCGGGGAAGTCGCCCGCGGGCCGGACGACGACGCCCAGCAGATCGCGCACCGTATTGTCGTACTCGGCGCGATTCAGCCGCCGCACGGTGACGCGGCCGGGATCGCCGGGGACCCCTCCCGCCTTGCGCTGAATCTCGGCGTCGACCCAGCCGAGAAGCGCGGCGCGATCCGGCGCCGACGGCTGCGGCGCGCCCGCCGGCGGCATCCGCGCGCCTTTCAAATTGATCGCGACCTCTTCCCACAACCCGAGGTCGAACACCGCTCCCGGCTCGTCGAGGACGACGCTCGCGGTCCGGGTCTTGGCGTTATGGCAGCCGGCGCAATAGCGCGTGAGCAGCGGATGAATCCCGGCGGCCAGCGGCAGCGCCACCGCGGCCAGAATCGCCACTCTCATACCGCTACTTCTTCTCGGCGACTCGGATCAGTTGGTTGCGGTTGGTCACGAACAACGAGCCGTTGGCGGCCACCACGGTGCTGTACACCGAGCTTCCCATGTTGGTCTCGAACAGCACTTCCTTGGTCTTGCCGTGCTTGAGCACCGTGACATCGCCGTCCTCGTCTCCGAGGAACACGCGCCCGTCCACCACCATCGGCGAACCCCAAACGGCGGCCAGCATGTCATGTTTCCAAAACGGCTTGCCCGTCTTGACGTCGAGCGCGTGGAGGAAGCCCGAGAAGTCGGCGTAGTACAGAATGCCGTCGGCGATCGCGCCGGTCGAAATAGAGCGGCGGATGTCTCCGTAGTGCCAGACGAGGCCGGTCTTGGTGATGTCGCCGCGCTTGGCCCCATCAATGCAGTAGAGATGGCCGACGCCCTCTCCGTGCTCGGGATCCTGCCCGTTGGCGATGTACACCAGGCCCTCGTAAACCACGGGCGTCGAGATCACTTCGTTGCGATTCTTGGGCCACACAGAGTCCTTGGGATTGCTGTCGAACTCCCACAGCTTCTTGCCGGACTTGGCGTCGTAGCCGCGAATCCAGCCGTCGCCCTGGGGAGAAATCACCTGCAGCACGCCGCCGATCGTGCCGACAGCGGGCGACGACCACTGCCCGTGCAGGATCTTTTCGCCCACCGAGTTGTCTTCCCACAGCACCTTACCGGTCTTCTTGTCCACCGCGATCAGAGCGGGCGCGCGAGGCGACGGAATGTGCACGTGGCTCTCGTCGTGGCCGTTGCCCGTCATCAGATAGATGATGTCGCCGTAGATGACCGGCGAAGCGTTGGCCAGGTTGTGCGGAAACACGCCGAGCTCTTCCATCATGTCGAGCTTCCAGAGGACATCGGCGTTTTGCTTGCCGGTTAGCTTCTCGTCCTTGACCGGGCCGTCGTTCTCGCCGTCCATGAATCCTTCGGTGTCGAGCGCCACCAGTTCGCAGCGGTTGGACACGTAGTAGAGCTTGTCGCCCTCCACCACCGGCGACGAGGCGACGCCCTGGAAGGGCCAATCGTTGACGCGGCCGGCCGCCAGCTTCTCATTGGTGTGCTGCCAGAGGAACTCGCCGTCGGATTCGCGGAACACCATCAACACGCCGCGATCGCCGGGCTGCTTGGGATCGCGCATGCCTTCGTTGTTGGTGCCGACGAACACCTTGCCACCGGCGATGGTCGGGTTGCCGTAGGTCTGCGAGCCGAGCGCCGAGATCCAGGCGATGTTGGTCTTCTTGTTGACGTCCCAATTCTTCGGCAGACCCGTCATCTTGCGGACCATGTTGCGGTCGGGAGTGCCGCCCCACATGGGCCAATCGCCGTTGGCGGGCTCGGCGGCGAGCACCGCGCCGGCAAGAGCGAACCCGGAAAGGAGAATTCGTGTTTTCATTAGTTGCTCGTCACCTTGATGTTATCGAAAAAGACCTCGAAGGGCGCATCGGCATAGACGCCGGGCGATCCCTGGCGGTTGCCGGTCGGGTCGACACGTTCGATCAGCCACTCCGCCGGTTCCGCCTCGCCCACCGCCCATGCCTTGCCTTGGGCCTTGGTCTGGCCGCCAGGAAGGTTCTCCACGCGCAACTTGAGCCGGTACCATGTATCCTTTTTCCACTGGAACTCCTTCACCACCGTGCGCGTGGTTTCCGGCTGCCACGGCTGGAGTTCGATGCGCTGATGGTTTCCGAACAGCACCAACTGGTAGCGTTGCGCCACCACCCCGGCGTCGCCCATTTGGCGGCGCTTCTCGGTGGCCATCACGTCCGCCTCGATCGTGTAGTCGTGCTCGCTGTTTTGTCCGAAGAACGACCGCGCCCGCTTGGTGAACGGGTTGTCGGCCAGTTTGGCCAGGACCTTGTTGTTCTCCATGGCGCGAACCTCGTACTTGCCGGTGGTGTTGATCCAGTGCCTGGGTGGCGGTCCGGGCTGGAAGGAATCGAAATTCTCGGCGACAGGGACCGGCGGCAGAACGCGGACTCGCGTCTGCCCGGTGATTCCATCGGCTGCCGCCTTGATCAGCCCCGCTTGGCCGGGGGCCTCCGAGGGCGCGGTGAACTTGCCGGATGCGTCCACCGAACCCTTCAGTCCGGCCAGTTCGAACTTCGCGTTCTTCTCCTCGCGGATGAAGTTGGCCTTGGCGTCGTAGACCCGGACGCGAAGTTGCAGGCTCTCGCCCGGTTTCAATCCCACGTCGGTGGGCGACACTAGCACGAACGCCGGAGCGCCAGGCGCGGCGGGTTTCGCGGCCGGAGCCGCGCTCGGGGTGACGTTCTTCTTGCCGAACGCGTAGATCGCCTTCTGCGAAACGAAATAGACGATGCCGTTGGAGATCGCGGCCGACGCCAGAATCTGTTCGATATCCTCGGCGCTGGTGGAGAACTTCACCGTGCTCAGCACTTCGCATTCGTCCGCGCCCGGCTTCAGGATGTAGAAGACGCCGTTCTCGGTGCCGACGTACAGTTTGCCGTCGGCGAGCACGGGGGACGCTTTCTGCAGCGTGCCGAGGTTCTTCTTCCAGATCTGCTTGCCCGTTTCGACGTCGTAGGCGAACAGGTTGGCGCCGTTGTCGATCTGGTAAAGGCGGTTGCCATCGACGATGGGAGAGGAGAAGCCCATCTGCGGGCCGACCAGCGCCCACTTCAGTTGCTCCTTCTTTACCTCGCCTTTGGAATTGAGGTCCACGGCGGCGAGCAGCCCCATCTCACTGGTGTCGAGATTCTCTTCCGAATGGCTCACGATCACTTTACCCGAGTGCACGGCCACGCCGGTGTTGACGCCGCGCTTGGACATGAAGTACTTCCAGACGGGCTCGCCGGTATTGAGTTTGATCGCGTGGACAGTGCCATCGCCGCCGCCGGCGACAATCAGCCTGGTCCCCGCGTTATCGGTGACGAACATGGGCGAATACGTGGTGTCGAACGGACGGCCGCCCGGCACGCTGACGTAGAGGCACTCACCGGTGCGCTTGTCGAAGGCCATGAAGCGGTGTCCGGCGCGGGCGTGATCGCCCCAACTGGTGGTGATGCCGCTGATGATCACCATTCCGCCTTCGACGATCGGCGACACGGTCCGGCCGCCGTGGGTGGTGACGATGCCGAAATCCTCGGAGAGGGTGCGCTCCCACAGCTTCTTGCCGTCGCGCGTCAGGGCGAGCAGCGTTCCACCCACGCCGAACACGTACACGTTGCCGGTCTCGGGATCGCCCGCCGGCGACGCCCACGCGATGCGGTGCGGCGGAACGTCGGAGTGGTAGACGTTGTACTTGTATTCCCACAGAACCTTGCCTGTGTAGGCGTCGAAGCACATGATCCGTTCCTGAAGCCCGGCGTCCTTGCCCGATGGGTTGATCGCGTAGACCCGGCCGTTCATGACGATCGGCGTCGAGCGGCCGCCATAGGGCTGTTTCCAGAGAAAGTTCTCGCCGTTGACGGCCCATTTGGAGGGCAGGTTCTTTTCCGGGGAGCGGCCGTCGCGGGCGGGTCCGCGATAATCGGTCCAATCGGCGCTCCACGCCGAGGCGGCGAACAGGCAAAGTGCTAGCTTACGCATGGGGGTTTGGGTCCTCACCATGATATCGTAGGCTCCCGCCGCCGCCAAAAGGTTACGGAACGCGAGCGGCCGCCGCCGGCTATCCGGCCAATGGGAACGCGCCGCGGAGCAGCGTTCCCCGGCCCACCTCGGATCGGGCGTTCATGCGCCCTCCATGCGATTCGGCGATGCGCCGGGCGGTGGCGAGCGACAGACCCGGTCCGGAGGCAAGCCCCGAGGCGAAAGGCTCGAAGAGCCGGTCGAGTTCGCCTTGCTGCATGTCGAGAGCCGGAACCAGGAACTCGAGGTTGACCTCTTGCCGTTCCACGCGCGCGCGGACGATGATCTTCGATCCACCGCGCACCATCTGGCGCAAAACCAGAACCACCCCGCGGATCAGGTGCAAGGCCTGGGACGCGTCCAGGCTCACCAGAACGGGCTCGTCCTGGAATTCCAACTGCAAGGGTTCGGCGGCGGTCGACGGACGGTCCGCCAAGGCGCGAACGATCAACTCCCGCAAGTCCGCGACCTGCCTATTGACGGGCGCGGCTTGCAGCAGGTGAACCGCGTCGCTGAGGACCCAGTTGATTTGCTCCACCAAGTCGTGGAGCTTCTCTAGTTGAGGCGCGGCCTTCGACTCCTCCGGAAGGACCATCCGGAGATAGAAGGCGATCGATTCGATCGTGCTGAGGGGCTGTCTGAGCTCGTGCGTGAGGTGGCGAACTACGTCGCCAGCCTGGACGGAAGCGGCGTCCGTCTGATTCACGCCGCCCGGCTGAGGGATCTGTTTGGCGGCTGTTTCCGGCATGGGAACTGAGGGGAACGCCTTCGATTGTACCGTCAATTGGGCAGCCCGGTGTAGTGTCCCGGGTGCTTCTCGTCGGCGTGATCCTCAATGGATTCGAGGTGCGTGTCCACCTCGAGAGGCTGCCCGGAAGCCGCTTTCAGGCGCTCCTCCAATTCCGTCGCCGCGCGGTGCGCTTCGCCGATCGTGGTGGACGCGGGGAACAACAGGTGCACGTTCACCAGCACACGCGCGCCGGTGTGGCGGAATCGCACACCGTGATACTGGATGCCGAGTTCCGAACAGATGACGTCCAGTTGGCCGCGCAGGGAGCGGCCCACCTCCGGATCCGCGTAGTCCAGCAGCCCGGTGGCCGAGCGCCAGATCAAATGGCCGCCGGACCAGAGAATGTTCAGCGCCGAGAGAATCGCGCAGATCGGATCGAACGGGAGCCAGCCGGTGATCAGCACCAGACAGAGTCCCACCACTACGCCGAAGCTCGTCCAACTGTCGGTGAGCACGTGGCGTCCGTTGGCCTCGAGGATGATCGACTGGGTCCTCCGGCCCTCGTTTACGAGATACCAACCCAGCGCGAGATTGATCACCGACGCGGCCACCACCAGCAGCGTGCCGAGTCCCAGGTTCTCGAGCACCAGTCCATCCATCCACTTCCTCACCGCCGTGAAGATGATGCCGAGCGCGGCGAGCACGATCAATCCGCCCTCGAAGCCGGCCGAGAGGAAGCTGACTCGCTCGTAGCCGAACAGATACCGGGCGTCCGGCGGACGATGGCTCAGATGGAAGCTGAATGCCGCGAAGGTGACGGCGAAAACGTGAATGACCGATTCGCTGGCGTCCGACAGAATCGCCGCGGAGCCGGTCAACCACCAAGCGCCGGTCTTGCCCACCAGCATCAGAAAGCCGGCCGCCATCGACAACCGAATCGCGAACGTCCCGGCGGGGAGTGTCGCGCCGGCGCTAGAAGTTGTCACATTCGCGATAGGCGGCGATCACGGCCGCCTCGCCGTCCTTGCCCGGCCGGCTGTTGCCATGCTCCATGCCCACCACGCCGTCGAATCCCTTCTTGCTCAACCACTCGAAGATCTTCTTGTAGTTGACCTCGCCGGTAGTCGGCTCCTTGCGGCCGGGATTGTCGCCCACCTGGATATAGGCGATCTCGTCCCACGCCATCTGCATGTTCGGAATCAGATTGCCGCAGTCGATCTGCTGATGATAGAGGTCGTCGAGGATCTTGCAACTCGGCGAGGCGACGCCCTTGCAGATCGCGTAGGCTTGCGGCACGGTGCGCAGGAAAAGGCCGGGGTGATTGGCGTACCAGTTCAGCGGTTCGAGCACCATCACCAGACCGGAGGGCTCGCAGATCTCCGCCATCGCCTTCAAATTGGTGATGCAGTTGGCGGTCTGATAGTGGGGGTCCAGCTTGTTGTTCACCGCGTTGGGCACCACGGTGGTCCACTTGGCGCCAACGCGCTTGGAGACTTCCACGGCCTCGCGCATCTTGCCCCGCAGGAACTCACGATACTCGCCGCCGGTGCGGGTGACGAAGTCGCTGTTGGCGAAATCGCCGAACGCGACGAATACGCCCATCTTCATGCCGAGCTTCGATAGCGTCTCGCCGATCCTGGTCTGCTCGGCGGCGGGGCGTTTGTTGGCGCCGTTGTCTTCCCAGCCGGTAAATCCCTGGTCCGCCGAGAACTTGATCTGATCGATCACGTCCTCCCCGGCGGAGGCCTTGAACATGCCGGGATGCGGACCGTACCGCAGCTTGAACCTGGGGGAGTTAGCGGCGGCGCCAGCGGCGAATCCGGCGGCGGCAGTGGCGAAGATGTGCCTGCGGAGCATCCTACGATTCTAGCCTGAGCGCCGCGCCGGCCATGGAGGCCAACGCGGCGCGTGTGGTCATCGGATCCAAACGGGGGTTAGAACTCGATCCGGAAGCGGAATTGGAGCTGACGGGCTCCGCTCATTTCGCGGCCACCGCCACCCTCGCGGAGCTGGGTCACTCGCCCCACCGCGGCCGGCACCGAGATATTGGCCGCCGGGAAATCGAAGTGCGGGCGGTTGAATACGTTGGTCAGCATCGACTGCCAAACGAAGTTCACCTTCTCCGTGATATGGAAATCCTTCACCATGCTGAAGTGGTGCAGGTTCAAGCCGGGGCCTTCCAGGGTCGCGATACCCGCGTTGCCGAAGCGTCCTTGCTGCGGAACGGCGAACGCGGCGGGATCGAACCAACGGTCGGCCTTGCGGCTGCCGGGCGCGAGATTGCCGTTCGATACGCGGTCGGGGATGCCGCCGAACGAGTTGGTGTTCGACGGATCGGCGCCGGCGTAGCTGGGGGTGAAGTACTGTCCGCTCTGGAAGTAGGTGATCCAGCCCATCTGCCAGCCGCCGGCCACCAGATCGACGACCTTGGGAGCGCTCGACATGTACTTGCGTCCCTTGCCCACCGGAAGGTTGTAGGTCATGTTGGCGACGTAGCGGTGGCGCGAATTGAACTGATCGCGGTTCCAGAAACCCAGGCTATAGGGATTCTCGAGGTTGCCGAAGTTGCTGCTCGCGTTCGAGAAGGTGTAGTGGGTGCTGAAGATCAGGTTGCCCGCCTTCTTCTGCAGTTCGATCTGGCCCGAATTGTAGTTGGAGGCTCCGTCGGAGTTGTTGAAGCTCGCTCCGACATATTGCGGCCAGGGACGGCGGTTATTGGTGAACGGCGTCAGGCTCGGACGCGGCTTGTTGAGCGCGATGCCGTAGTTCAACCCGCGGCTACGCGACCCGATGAACGACGTGCGGACGCCCCAGTTCTTGAAGATCTCGCGTTCGATGCTGAGGTTGTACTGGTGGATCATCCCGTTGTCGGTGTCCAGCGGATATCCAGACACGCTTTGCGACGGGACCGAGGCGGTGGCCAGCGACACCGGGAACGGGCTGGGGAACGCCAGCGTCGGGCGGCCGTTCGCGATCTCGTTGAAGTAGCTCTCGGCGATCTGGAAGGGGCCGCCGCCCTGCGCGCGATGCAGCGGACCGAGCGTCTCCGTATAGATGCCGTAGCCGCCGCGCACCACGAACCGGTCGGTGAGGCGGTAGGCCGCGCCGAAACGCGGACGGAAGTTGGTTTTCTTCGGATTCGGGAGCGTCTGGCCCGCGGCGATGGCGATCGTCTTGGGATAGAGCGGGCTTACCCGGGCCAAGGCTTCCTGCGGAACGATCACGTTGCCGGACTGCGGATCCCAGTTGAACTGCAATCCGTCGGCGAACTTGGCGTGACGGAAGAAGTCCCAGCGCAATCCCATGTCGAGGGTCAGCTTGGAATTGACCTTGATTGTGTCGGTGAAGAACAACCCGAGCTCATAGGCGGTCTGGGTTCGTTTGGTCAGCGGATCGAGCCGCGTGCTGTTGTTGGGGAAGCCCAACAGAAAGTCGGCGTAGCCCACGCCGGCGCGCGTTCCGTCTCCGGTCAGGTTGCCGTTGAAGTTGAAGGTCCCATAGTTGCCCTCCGGGATGCCGCCGTTGTAGTCGTGGAAATAGCGGAGTTCGGCGCCGGTCTTCATGACGTGGCGGCCCATGGAGTACGTCAGCGAATCGGTGAACTCGAAATCGTTGCGGTTCAGGTTGACGCCGCCAGATTGCTGGCGCAGGGTCTCGAAACCGAGGATGTCCATGCGCGGGAAGCCCATCTCGGAATGCCCGGCGCGATTGACGCCCTGCAGCCCGATCGCCTGGACGGCCGCGTCGCCTTTTTGGGGAGTGAAGCCGCCGGTGGTGTCTCCGTCGATGAAGTAGTCGCGCGCCCAACCCCACAGGAAGGTGTTGACCATGCGCGGCGAGAACGTGTGCGTGTCGCTGACGGCGATGGAATGGTGGTTGCGCTTGCGCGTCCATGTGCCCAGTTGCTCGAACGGCCCTTGGAGCACGTAGGGCGTGACCCGGTTGATGAAGCGGCCGAACAACTGATTCCTGGAGCTCACCATGTAGTCGATGCGCTCGGTGACGCTGTCCCAGCGGTAGAGGTCGGTGGGCCAGCGGTGGAAGAACTGGTAGTTCTGGAAGAGGCCATCCGCCGCTCCGCGGTTGGGCTTCGGTACGAACAGATCCTGCGTCTTCGCCGACACCGGACTGAAACGCGACGAGGGAATGCGATTGTCCGGGAACGGCGTGCGGTTGTTGACCGGATCGCGGACCACGGGCTGGCCGCTGAAGTCGCCGTCCCGCATGCGCAGGCTTGGCACGTTGCGCAGGTAGAAGCTCTGCGACGGAATCCGCACCAGTGAATACGCCGTGTAGAAGAACAGCTTGTCCTTGATGATCTTTCCGCTGAAGTTCGCGCCGCCGCGGTGCTCTTTGTACGGCGTCTTGCGCGGCTCGAAGAACGTGCGCGCGCGCAGCGCCGAGTTCACCATGTCGTAGTAAACGCGGCCGTGGTACGCGTTGGCGCCACCCTTGGACGCCATCGAAAACTGCGCCACTCGCGAGAACTCCGCCGAGTTGTTCACGGCGACCACCTGCAGATCCTCGAAGTCCTGCATGTTCTGCACCAGGTTGACCGTGCCGTCGCTGGTCACGCCGTCCATGTTCTCGGCGACCTGCGCCGACGGCTGGCCGGCGAACCGAAGCGCCCAACCGCCCTGCTGCGTCTGAATGTTGGGCAGCGTGGTCATGTAGGCCTGCGGGAAGAAGCTCTGGCTGAGCGGGCTGTCGACGAAAGCCTCGCGGTCGAACCCGCTGGCGATCTGGCTGCCTTCGGTCGAAATGGCGGCGATGCCTTCGGTGACCGTCACTTCGGTTCCCACCGAACCGAGTTCCAGCTTGACGTCGATGCGGCGCATTTCGCGCGCGCGGATCAACACGTCGTTGGCGATGTAGTTCTTGAAGCCTTGCGCGCCGGCCGTCAACTTGTACGTGCCCTGCGTGATGTACGGAATCTCGAAGTCGCCGTTCTCGCCGGTTTCGGCGTCGCGGCTGATATTGGTGCCGGTGTTGGTGATGGTGATCTTCACCTTCGGAATGACGGCGCCGGATTGGTCGGTAACAACGCCGCGCACGGTAGCGAGATCCGTCTGCGCGAACGCCAACACCGATAGAAGACCTACGGCCGCCAAGCGGCCTGCAAGCGAGTGCATGATCATAACCTCCACATTGGGGATGCGCTCATTCTATATCAAAAACGCGCGTTTCAAAACAGCGTGTATACAAGGGGGGCGAGAGGCGATCCCTGGCCCAACGCAATCACGATCCCCAGAATCAAGAGAAGGACGACGACCGGGGTCATCCACCACCACTTCCGCTTCCAGAAGAAGGCCACCAGTTCAGCCGCCGTCTCCGAACGGCCAACAAGACCCTTCCACGAAGCCATCATTCGATGGTATCGCCGTCAGCCTGGTTTATCAACGATTCGCGAGCCCACCACCAGTGTGTCCAGACCGCTGCCTTCGAAGATGGCGACCGCGTCTTCCGCGGTCGCGGCCATGGGCTCACCGCGGCGGTTGAGCGAGGTGTTCAAGAGGACGGGGACTCCCGTGATCTCTCCGAAACGGCGGAGGAGCCGGTGGAAGACCGGGGACGCCGAGGCGTGCACGGCCTGCACGCGCGCGGTGCCGTCGACGTGCGTCACCGCCGGGATCCCGGCATCGCGCACCGGAACGACGTATTGCATGAATCGCGCGGGCCAAGACGATTCCGGTCTATCGATATCGAAGTAGCGGCCGGCGTCCTCCGCCGGAACGGCGGGCGCGAACGGACGAAACGGCTCGCGGAACTTGATCGCGCGGTTGACCACGTCCTTCATCGCGGCGGATCGCGGATCGGCCAGGATGCTCCGATGCCCGAGCGCCCGCGGGCCCCACTCGAACCGCCCCTGCACCCAGCCCACGGTCTTCCCGCTCGCCAGACGCCGCGCCGCCGCTTCGACCACGGCGTCGTCTGGCTCGCCGGCGTCCGTTCCCCAATCGGCGCGATCCATTGTGAACGACCGTGGCCGCCCCTCCACCAGATGCCAGGCGAACAGGGCCGCTCCCAGCGCCGCGCCGCCGTCGCCGGGCGAGGGTTGGATATAGATATCCTCGAAGCCCGCCTCGCGAAACAGCCGGAAGTTCGCCGCCGAGTTCTGCGCCACGCCGCCCGCCAGACAGAGCTTGTCGAGCCCCGTGCGAATTCTCGCCCGCCGGGCGAGCGCCAATATCGCCTCCTCCGTCACGGCCTGTAAGCTCGCGGCGATATCGGCGAAGTGCCGGCTCTCCGTGTCTCCCGGAATGAACGGCGCTTCCGGCCGCCGCGCCGGGCCGAGGATCGACTCCACCTTGGGGTGCAGCATCGCCGACGCCGAACGCTGGAACGTGAACCACTCCAAGTCGAGTTCGAAGCCGCCATCGGAACGCAGCCGAATGAAGCGATCCATCTCGTCGCGGTAGCGCGGATCGCCGTAGGACGCCATGCCCATCACCTTGTACTCGCCCTCGTTCACCTCGAATCCCAGGAACCCGGTGAACGCGCTGTAGAGCAGCCCGAGCGAATGCGGAAAGCGAATCTCGTCGATGAGATGGATGTCGTTGCCGCGTCCCGCCGCGATGGAGGTGGTCGCCCACTCGCCCACGCCGTCCACCGTCAGGATGGCGGCTTCCTCGAAAGGCGAGCAAAAGAACGCGCTGGCGGCGTGCGACAGGTGGTGCTCGGAGAACAGAACCTTGGACGCCGGGACGCCCAGTTCCTCCACGATGCGGTTCTTGATCCACAGCTTGTCGCCGAGCCAGGCGAGCATCGCTTCTCGAAACACATCGAGCGACAGCGGATACGACGCCAGTACGCTCGCGAACATGCGCTCGAACTTGAGAAACGGCTTCTCGAAAAAGACGACGCGGTCGAGGCCGCGCGAGTCGATGCCGGCGGTGTCGAGGCAAAAGCGGATGGCGCGAGTGGGAAACGAAGCGTCGTGCTTGCGGCGGGAGAATCGCTCCTCCTCCGCGGCGGCGATCAGGCGGCCGTCCTCGAGCAGCGCCGCCGCGGCGTCGTGAAAGTAGCAGGAGATTCCGAGGATGCGCATCGGCTAGTGCTGGGCCCTGGATCGCTCTTCGGGTGCGTCGTCGCGCTCGAGCCAACCCGGCCGCTGCAGATCGAGGGGGTCGGCGAACCATCGCGCGGCGAGCGCGAACGGCGCCAGCAGCGTGAAGTAAAAAACGGCCAGGATCAGGCGCGCCTGAAACGAGCCGATGCGGATCAACAGATCCTTGAGGCGGCTCATCGCGCCATCGCCTTGCGCGCCAGATCGAGGTTCCGCCGCGCGGCTGGAAACTCCGGCCGGATCTCGAGCGCCTTGGCGAACGCTCCGGCGGCGCCTTGGAAATCGCCGCGACGAGCCAGCGCTGAACCGAGGTTGTTGTGGGCGTCCGCGTGCCGGGGATCGATGAGAATCGCCTCTCGATACCGCGCGGCGGCGTCCGCGTCGCGGCCAAGCCTGGCGAGCACCACGCCCAGATCGTAGCGCGCGTCAGCGTCGCGCTCGTCGAGCCGGGCCGCCGTTTCGAGCGCTCGCGCGGCGGATTCGGGATCTCCCATCCGCGCCGCGGTCATGCCGAGTTGGTACGCGGCGGCCGCGGAATCGGGGCGGCGTTTCCCGGCTTCCTCGAACTGCGCGCGGGCGCCCGCCAGATCGCCGGCGCGTCCGAGCATCAGTCCCAGGTTGAGACGCGCCTCCAGAAAATCGAGGTTGGACTCGATCGACGCTTCGTAGGCGCGCCGGGCGGCTGCCTGGTCTCCGGCTCGCTCGAACGCGATCCCCTGCCCCAACAGGGCGAGATCGAAGCCGGGATCGAGCGCCAGCGCGCCGGCGAACGCGGACAACGCCTCGGCGGGACGATTCGCCGCCACCAGCGCCGATCCCAGCGACGCGAGGATCGCCTTCCTTCCCGGCAGTTCGGAGTCGAGAACGCGTAGTTCGCGGATGGCGCCGTTCGGGTCGCCTGTCTCGCGGAGGAATTCCGCGTAGTGGATGCGTAGGTCGAGGGAGGGCGCTTCGCGCATCGCGGCTTCGTATTGGGCGCGCGATCCCGCGGGATCGGGCTTCAACGAGGCCAGCTTGCCGCGATTGGCGCCGCGAAACGGCGGACGCTCCATCAAGGCCACGATCCGCTCTTCCATGCGGCGCCGGTCCCAGGACGTCAGCGCGATGCGGCGGTAGACCTCCTCTTGTTCGGGCGGCGTTTGGTCCGGCGCCAGTTTCTCCGCGATCGCGCGAGCCAGACGATAGTTGCCTTCCGGGCGAAGGTGGACATGCTCGTAGAAGAGGTCGTCCGGGATCGCCGGCTCCACCAGGGTGGCTCGCGCACCCACTCTCCGAATGATGGCTTCGATGCGAGAGTCGGCGCGGAACCGGAGCGCGTCCAGATCGCGCGCTTCTTCGTACCGGCCGGCCTGAAACGCGGCGGCGGCTTTGCCATCGGGCGACGCGAAGGGCGGACACTCGCGGAGGTTCACGGGGACCGTCGAGACGATCACGCGCGCTCCGGCCCGGGTTCCCGCGGCGACAATGGCCTCGAGGTTGCGCTCGAAGTTCCGGTGGACGAGCGCCAGGCGGGGATCGTCCGCCGCGACCTGCCGGTCGAGGAACATCTCCATGCCCCGCCATTCGCGAGGTCCGGCCGGAGGACGCGCCCAGTGCGCGATCCACTGGCCAGTCCGGGTGGTTTGCATCCAACTCCAGCGGGCCGCGGCGGCCGAACCGGGTCCATGCGGGCCGACGACTTCGTTGTTGCCCATCATGACTACGAACGCGTCGGGCTGAAGGCGGGCCGCCTCGCGCGCGATCTCGACGATCACGCCGGAATCGATCGCTGTCATCGCCGCGTTCACCACTTCCGCGCGCGGGCCCAGCATCGAGCGAAGCATCGGGGCCAAGCCCACCGCCGGATCGGGGAATCCCATGGCCGCCGATTCGCCGAGCACGAAGACACGGTAGCTACCGGGCGGTTTCGGCGTCTCCACCCGCGCCGGCACGGGCGTCCTGGCGAGAGGCCGCGGGAAGTAGCGCCAACCGAATTTATCGTTGGTGGCTACCGCGCGGCCCTCGTCGATGGAAACGAAGAACCGAGGATCGAAGCCCGAGTCCGTCATCCGAAGCGCGCTTTCCAGCAGAAGCAACACCGCCGCCGGAGCACCGAATAGCAGTGCGAATCGAATCGCCCACTCGCGCATCGTTATTGCAGGACCGGGAGCTGAAGGTATCCCGCCGGCGTGAACAGACTGCCTTCGGTGACGCCACACGGCGCGATCCTCGCCAGTTCGCGTTCGAGGAGGGACGCCGCGAGTTCCCCGTCGAGCGCGCGTTCGAATGCCCGCGCCACCGCGCCCACCTGATCCGGCGGCTCATGCACGAACTCGAGGCGGAAATCGCGAATCCCGGCTCGCAGCCACTCTGGCAGGTGCGCGGCCGCGTGTTGCGCCTCCGCCCCGAACACCGTGTTCCGGCAGCCCACGTCCGCCATTACAGGATGCTCACGGCCTCGTTCGTCGCGCAGGGCGACGCGGTGCGTCTCGCAAGGGCGCCCGCAGTCCTTGTAGCTCGTGCCGGTGGAAAGGAACCGGCAGAACACGCAATGCTCGGTGTGGAACACGGGCAGGTGTTGATACGCCACGGCCTCGATCGCCGCGCCACCCACCGCTCGGGCTAGAGCCGCCACCTGCGCCCCGTTCAGGTCGTGCGACGGCGTGATCCTCGCGAGCCCCCACTCGAGCATGGCGCGCGTGGAGATGGCGTTCGCCGCGTTCAAGCTGAAGTCGCCGGTGAGCTCGGCATGGTCGGCGCCGCCGAGTTCGCGCAACAGGCCCGCCGAACGCACCAGCAGCGGACACTCCAGCTTTCGCAGAAAGCTGACGATGCGCTCTTCGCCCGGCTTCAACACGCGCGGACTGGCTACGCGCGGCGCGATTCCGGCGGCGCGCAGGCGGTCCACCGACGGGCGTAATCCGTACAGATCCAGGTAGTCGAGCGTCACGCTGGCCGGCCGCGCATCGATCGCGGCCTCGATCTGCGAAGGGAATCGGATCAGCAAGTGCAGCCTCGGGCGGCCCGCATCGCCGGCGATTCCAGGCACGCGCGGAAGCAGCGCCGCGATCGCCTCGGCCGCCGGTTCGCCCGGCGATCGATCGACACGCTGTTGTTGAGCTTGCAGCTTCTCCACGGCCTCCCGGCGCAGCCGGTTCAACAAGGATGCAGGCGCGAACGGGCTTCCGGCGATGTCCACGTCGAACGAAGCGATCTCGTACGGCGTGGCGCCCAGGCGATCGAGTTGCTCGCGCACGAATTCGCGAGTGGCGGGATTCGTGCGGGAGGCGTCGAGCGATTCAGCCGATTGCGCCACCACCAGCGCGCCGTTCAGCCGCCACTCACAGACGAGCGGCTCGCCTTCCCGCACGATCGCGCGCACATGCACGGGCTGGCGCCGCACCGGCGCGCCTGGCTCGAGGTAGGGACGGGCCAGTTTGTCGACCGCCGGATCGTGGGTGCGCCATACAAGATCGCCGGGCCGGATGCGCGCGAAGTCCACGGCTCCATTGGCAAATCGCGGCTCGACAATGCCGTGTCCCGCCGGCAGGACTTCAAAAACGCGCCCGCCCTCTTCCGTTTCGGACGGGCTGCGCCACGACGCCGCGTCGAACACGACGCCGTCGCCCGGTTTCAGCGGCGCGATGTCGTGCGCCGGCGACGTGCGGACCGTCACGGAATCGAAGCTCACCGAAACCACCTCACCGATGCCGACGCCGCGATGCCGGGGAGCGCGGCCGCTCACCACCGTCTGATGATTCGTACCGGCCATGAAATGCGGTCCGAGCCCGCGCGAGTAAACCTGCTCGAGCGCGAGTTCCTCATGCGGCCCGGGAACCGCGTCGCGGCCGGCCCACGCCTCGTCCACGGCCTTGCGATAGGCCGCCGTGACGATCGCCACGTACTCCGAATCCTTGTACCGTCCCTCGATCTTCAACGACGAAACGCCGGACGCCACGAGTTCCGGAATGTGGCGCAGTGTGTAGAGATCGCCGGGCGACAGCAGATAGCGCGCGTCCGCGAGCGGACGAGCCACGCCGTCGACGATCATCTCGTACGGGAGGCGGCACGCTTGCGCGCACTGGCCGCGGTTCGCGCTACGGCCGCCCCAAGCCTCCGACGAGAAGCACTGCCCCGAGTACGACACGCACAGCGCGCCGTGCACGAACACCTCGAGCTCGCAATCGGTGCGTTCGCGGATCGCGCGGATTTCCGGCAGCGACAACTCGCGGGCAAGCACCACGCGGGTGACGCCCAGCCGCCGCGCCATCTCCACGCCCTCCGCGCCGGTGACGCTCATCTGCGTGCTGCCGTGGACATCCAGTCCCGGAGCCACGCGGCGGGCCAGCAGCGCCGCGGCGGCGTCCTGCACGATGATCGCGTCCGCGCCCGCTCCGGCGATCGATGCGATGGCTTCCGCCGCCTCGCGCAACTCGTGGTCGAACACCAGCGTATTGAAGGTCACGAAGCCTTTCACGCCGCGTCCGTGAAGCAGGCGAATCGCCTCCGGCAGTTCGTCCAGCGAGAACCCTACTTTCGCGCGAGCCGAGAAATGTTTCAGACCGAAATAGACGGAGTCCGCTCCGGCCTCGACGGCGGCGCGCAACTGCGGCCAATATCCGGCCGGGCTCATGATCTCGGGCTTGGGCAACGATTTCACGGTACAACGCCGGACACGCGCCGCGCCAGCGAAATTGACCGCTTCGCGCCGCGTCTGCGAGAATCGCGGTGAAATGAGGTTCCCCGCCATCGTTCTCTCGTCGCTGTCCGCGCTGTGGGCGCAGGATGCCTCGCGTCTCGCGTTGGCGCATTGCGGCGTCTGTCACCGCGCCGACAGTCCGAATCGCGCGCCGCATCCCGCCGCGCTCGCCGCCCTGCCGGCGGAGCGGATACTGGCGTCGTTCGACAAGGGCCATGCCGCCGAGCGCCGCCTCGCTCCCGAGCAGAAGAGCCTACTCGCCAGACACTACGCGGCTCGCGCCACGCCGGTTCCCGCTTGCGCGCCCGATCGCACGCCGGCCACCGATTCGTCCTATTGGAACGGATGGACCAACGACCCCGCCGGCTCCCGAACACTGCCGCCCGCAATCGCCGGCCTGCACCGCGCGGACTGGCCGAAGCTCCGGCAAACGTGGTCGCGGACGATGAAGGGAGCAATATCTCAGCCCATGGTTGCGGCAGGCCGCGTCTACTTCGGTGACGCGACAGGCGGCGTCACGTCGGTGGACGCGGAATCCGGCTGCGCCTATTGGACCTTCCGGGCGGATGCGGGCGTGAGCCATCCCGTGTCGCTCGGCGCGATCCACTCGGGGCGGTTCGCCGCGCTCTTCGCCGACGATCGCGCCAATGTCTACGCGGTGGACGCGGCAACCGGCGAGATCGACTGGAAGACACCCGCCGCCTCGGGCGATCACACCACCACCGCGCCGCCGCGTCTGCATGGCAACCGGATCTACGTGCCGATGGGAGCGGGCGGCCTCGCGGCGATCCACACCGAATCCGGCTCGCTCGTGTGGCGATCGGCGGAACCGGGCGGGTCCGATGCGCCTCGGATCGACGCGCGCGCGGGCATCGTCTCGACGACGACCGATTCGTACGAGTTGGCGGGCGGCAAACGCGTGGGCGCCGCAAGCGCGCCGGGCTCGCCCGCGATGACGAACGTCGCGGGAATCGACCTCACGGTGTCGGGCTCTGTCGTCGAAATCAGAGATCCCGCCGGCCCGGGCTGGCGGTTCGACGCTTCACGCCACGGCGCGATTCGAGGCGGCGCCGTGGTCGCGGGAAGCACCGTGTTCGCGGCCGCGGGAGACACTCTTCTTGCGTTTCGTCCCGAACACTTGGCCGCTGGCGCGGCCGTCCAAGTCGCGCTGCGTACGAACGACGGCGGAGTGATTCGAGCGGACGAGTATGGCGGAGGCGGCCGCGGCGTCGTGCTGGCGCACGGCGGCCGTTTCAACAAGGGTAGTTGGGTGGCACAGGCGCGCGACTTGGCGGCGCGAGGATTCCGCGTCTTGGCGATCGACTTCCGCGGCTACGGCCAATCGCACGCACCCGCCGAGGGCGGCTTGCATCACGATGTGCTGGCGGCTGTCCGCTACCTGCGCGCGACCGGAGCGCAAAGCGTGTCGGTGATTGGCGGCAGCCTGGGAGGCGGAGCGGCGGCGGACGCGGTGGTCCAGGCCGCGCCTGGCGAGATCGACCGGCTGGTGATGCTCGGCACGGCGGGCGGCGACCTACCGCCAGAGAAGATCGGCGTGCCCAAGTTGATCCTGATCGCGCGCGACGACCGGAACGGAGATGGCCCGCGGCTGCCGGGCGTTCAAGCGGCGTTCGCGAAAATGCCTAAGCCGAAGCGGCTCGTGGTGCTCGACGGTTCCGCGCACGCCCAGTTCATGTTTGAAACGGATCAGGCCGGTCGCGTGATGCAGGAGATCGCGACGTTCCTCAATGAGAGCCGAGTCACTCCTCCGCGGACTTCTCCATGAAGATCAACTCCCACTGATGACCGTCGGGATCGAGGAAACTCCAGCCATACATGAATCCGTGGTCGACCGGATCCATCGCTCGCGATCCGCCGAGTTCCACGGCCTTGCGGCCCATCTCGCCGACCTCCGCCCGGCTCACGCACGATACCGCCAGCAACGCCTCCGTGCTCGAGTCCGTGTCGCAGATCCCACGTTTGGTAAAGGTCTGGAAGAACGGTTCCGGCAGCAGCATCACGTACGCGGAAGGATTCACGATCATGCATGCCGCCTGATCGTTCGTGAACTTCGGCTGAAACTCGAATCCGAGCCCGCGGAAGAACTCCACCGATTTCTTCAGGTCGCGCACCGGCAGGTTGACGTAGATCTCGCGGGTCATCGGGCTTGCTCCGGCAAATAGCGTTCCCGCAGGATACGCATGTGATGGTTGACGTGCCCGGCGACGATGAACGCCAGCGCGCGCACGGTAAACAGATTCTCGCTCGCAATGCCTTTTCGCGGCCATCCTTCGGCCGGCATGTTCTCGAACATCGCGATCGTCGACGCGCGCACCGCCGCGAACTCTTCCACGTGCGCCGCCCAGGAGATGCGATCCGCGCCAGCGTGGGCCACCGCGATGTCCTGATCGTAGCCGGGCAGCGGCGCGTCGAACCCGCGGGCGAACCATAGCGCGCGAAACGCGAAAGCGCGCTCGGTGTCGGTGACACGGTTGAGCAGTTCGCGCACGCTCCACTTGCCCGGCTCGTACCTGAGCAGCGACGTCTCCTCGGAGATCGCCCGCAATTCCGCCAGCACCGGCGCCGTCTGATCGCGAAGCAGCGCGAGCGGATCGCCGCCCTCCGTTTGGCCGATATAGGTGAAGTAGTAGGAAGCGGCCTCGCCCGCCTCTGGCCTGCCGATCATTGAACCCTCCCGGGAAGCGCCGTCACATATGGTTCGCAGCGGACGGTGAAATTGACCGACGCCGCGATGAAGCACCGCTCGTGCGCCCGTTCGTGCAACTCCACCGTCTCGGCGATCCGCGACTCGTCGGCGATCGTCATGCGCGGATGCAGCACCACCTCGTCGAACCAGCCGAATCCGTCGTCGTCTTCCATCATCGATCCCTCGGCGCTGTCCTCATAGTCGTGCACCACGATGCCGGCGTCGGCGCACAGGTGCAGCATCCACAGCATGTGGCACGCCGAGAGCGACGCCACCAGCAGTTCCTCCGGGTTGTAAAAGGACGGATCGCCACGAAACGCGGGATCGCTCGAGCAAAGGATCGGGTGCTGCTTGCCGGGCGCATCCACGCGATGATCGCGCCGGTACGCCTTGTAGTCGCGCGTGCCCAGTCCCGCGTTTCCCGTCCAGCGCGTGGTGGTTCGATATTGATGCGTCTTGCTCACTGGGGGCGGAACTCCAGGAAGTATTGATAAGGCAAGAACGAGTGCGGCTTCGCGAGTTTGAATCCCGCCGCCGCGAACTCGGCTTCCACCTCCGACGCCTCCAGCTTCATCGCCGGCGGTGGACCCACGGGAAGCTGCTTTTTGAAAAAGTCGACGATCACGATCCGCCCGCCCGGCTTCAACGCCCGCTTCAGCTTCGCGTAATAAGCGGGCCGCGCCTCGATGTGGTGGAGCACGTCGCACACGAACACCGTGTCCACCGATTCGGACGCGAGCTTGGGATCGTCCGGCGTGGCCAGCACCGTCTCCACGTTCGGCGGCGAACTCGCCTTCGCTTTCTCGAGCAGCTTGGCGTCGAGGTCCACCGCATACACCTTGGCGGCGTGGCGCGCGATGCGGCGCGTGAAGTAGCCGGATCCGGCGCCGAGATCGGCCACTACCTCGGTCGTCTTCAGTTCAAGCGCCACGATCACCTCATGCGGCTTCTGCCACTTGTCGCGCTCCGGGTTCTCGAGGATCTTCGAATACTCGTCCGCCGATCGCGGCGGATGGTGCTTCTGGTGCTGGACCTGCAACAACAGGCCCGCGAGCAAAGCGGCTTGGATCACTGCATGGACTCCGTTCTCTTACGCCCGTAAAGGAAGTAGATCGCCAGCCCGATCGCGAGCCAGGCAAAGAATCGAACCCACGTCTGCAGCGGCAGGCTCATCATCAGGATCAGGCACGAAACGATGGCGAGCCCCGGCAGCAGCGGCACCAGCGGCACACGGAATCCGCGCTTGCGTTCCGGCTGCTTGCGCCTCAAAACGATCACGCCCGCCGACACCACGATGAACGCGAACAACGTCCCGATATTGGCCAGATCGGCGAACGTGCCGATGTCCCAGACTCCGGCCGGAATTCCGACGACGAAGCCGGCGACGATCGTGCTGACGTGCGGCGTACGGTACTTGGGGTGGATCGATGAAAAGAAATCGGGCAGCAAACGGTCTCGCGACATCGCGAACCAGATGCGCGCCTGCCCGTATTGATAAACCAATAGCGAACTCAGCATGCCCACGACGGCGCCGATCGAGACCCATCGCCGGATGCCATCGTACCCGAGTTCCTTCAGAGCGCCCGCCACGGGAGCGGCGTTGGCGAGAGTCTTGTAGTTCGCGATGCCGGTGAGCACCAACGCCACGGCGATGTAGAGTACGGTGCAGACGAGCAATGAAACCATCAGTCCGATGGGCAAATCGCGCTGGGGATTCCGGCACTCCTCGGCGGCGGTGGAGACCGAGTCG
>SYLY01000272.1 GCA_005808475.1 Acidobacteriota bacterium | reverse complement strand
GCAGCAGTCCGTCGCCGATCGACGCGCTCTCGACGGCCTCGGTCTTCGCCTTGAATTGCGTCATTCGATAGAGCCAGCCGACCGGCGTGACGCAGGTGAGCAGCCACGCGAGTTCGGCATGGGCAGGCACGGCGGACTGCACCACCATCGAGCTCAGTTTCGGATCGATCCCGGCGGCGAGAAACAGCGCGGCGACCTCGAGGATCTTGGCGCGAAGCTCCTCCGGCTTCTGATAAACGGTGATCGCGTGCAGGTCGACGATGCAGAAAACGCACTCGTAATCGTGCTGCATCCGCACCCAGTTCTTCAAAGCCCCCAGATAATTTCCTATATGAAGATCGCCAGAAGGTTGGATGCCGGATAGAACTCGTGGTCTCATGCTAGGTAGGGGTAAACATCCATCCTAAACGAACTGCGATTTGAAAAGCTGGTTTTCGGGGGCGACGCGCTGGCGCGCCAGGACGGGCGAGTATGGCTCGCGCCATTCGTGCTGCCGGGCGAATTGGCGGACGTCGAGGCCTGGCAGGAGAAGCCGGCCCTGGTCCGCGGCAACGCCGTGTCGATCGTGGAGCCGTCGGAAAATCGCGTCGAGCCGCGTTGCCCGCACTTCCGAAAGTGCGGCGGCTGCCAATACCAGCACATGGCGGACGCGGCTCAGCCCGCCGCCAAAGTCGAGATCCTGCGCGAAGTGCTCCGGCGCGTCGGCAAGGTCGAGCCACCGGAGCGCATCGCGGTCGAGGAGGGGCCGATGTGGGAGTATCGCAATCGCATCCAACTCCACTTCGACGAGCGGCTGATGGGGTTCTTCGCGGCGGGTTCCAACGATATCGCCGCGATCGACTCATGCGCCGTGGCCTCGCCGCGGCTGAGTCGCGCGATCTCCTCGTTCCGCGCGATGAAACGCGACCGGGCGTGGCCGCGATTCGTCCGCTCCATCGAGCTGTTCACCAACGAATCGGAGGTGCAGGTCAACGTGCTCGACTCCGGTCCCAAGCACGTGAACCGGAGCTTCTTCGAATGGTGCGAAGAAGCGTTGCCGGGCGCCCTGACTCCCTCGCTCGACTACCAGACCGCGAACGGAGTGTTCCGCGTCAGCCACAAGTCGTTCTTCCAGGTGAATCGATTCCTGGTGGACAAGCTCGTCGAAGTCGCACTCGGAGACGCGGCCGGAGAGGAGGCTTGGGACCTCTACGCCGGCGTGGGCCTGTTCTCGATGGCGCTGTCCCGCCGGTTCCAGCGCGTGACGGCGGTGGAAGCCGTCAACAGCGCGGCGGCCGATCTCGAGCACAACGCCGCGCTCAACAACGCTCCAATCCGCGCGGTGCGTGCGTCGACCGAGAACTTCCTCGCCGCGAGCGCGGCGGCGCCGGAGTTCGTGCTGGCCGATCCGCCGCGAGCGGGGTTGGACAAGAAGGCCGTGGACGCGCTGGTGAAGCTGCGGCCGAAGCGGATCGCGCTGGTGAGTTGCGATCCGTCCACGTTGGCGCGCGATCTGGCGGGACTGGTGCAGGGCGGCTACTCGATCGAGTCGATGACGATGGTCGACCTGTTCCCGCAGACGTCGCACATCGAGTCGGTGACGAGGCTGTCGCTGTAACGCCGGGGCTCCGGCCGCGGCGGTCCGGCAAGACCAGGAGCGTCTCCACGAATTCAGCTTCACCGCGCTGTCAGTCGAACTGCGTGCGCGTCACATCGCCGCCCGTATCCACTTGCACCGCCGCCGCCGCCGGACAGCCGCTCATCGCCTCGAGCAGCGGAGCGCGAAACGCTTCCATCGATGGATAGCGATCCATTCCCGCGGCCAAAGAAGACTTGGCCGATATTCGCGACTACCATCTGGAGGAAGCTGGCTACCGTGTTGCCAGACAGATGGTTGTCGAGTTTGTAGAGGCCTTTCGATTTCTTGCACGAACACCAGGAGCAGGCCACGTCCGGCGGGACCTCGCCGAAGACCGACCAATTCTTTTCCGGCCGATGCGGGACGGTGTTCCTGACCGGGCGCCAGCACGCGGGCGAGAACCAGTCGGATGTGTGGTCAGGTTACTGGCGGGCTGCGCGTCAGAATTCGAATCGCAACCCCCTGCGGAACGCCCGGGCTCCGGGTTGGTCCCCGGTTGACGATCCGTTCACGCCGCCCACGCCGCTGATGACTCCGACGTTAGCCAATTGGCTGATGTTCGTGGCGGGGTTGGAATAATTCGGATGGTTGAAGAAGTTAGTTCCCGTGAGCTCCCAACGAAGATTGATTTTCTCCGTGATCGCAAACGTCTTGAAGAAACCGATATGCCATACGTTGACTCCGGGTCCTTTGATGACGCCCTTGGCCGAACCGCCGAAGCGGCCCAAGCCGGCGGCGAGGTTGCCGAACGCCGAGGCGTCGAACCACCGGTTGACTCTTCGTTGGTCATCCGGCAGGTTCGCGTTCCGCAGATGGTCGGGACGGAGGGTGACGTTCGCGGGCGTCGCCGAGCCGGTGAAAGCAGTGCCGACCGGATCCGGACCGGACCAGGCAGGCGTCAGAAACTGCCCGGAATAGTAGCTGAAGATGCCGCTCACATCCCAACCTCCCACAACCAGATTCGTGAACCGGCTGGCGTTGCCTAACATGCTCCGGCCTCTGCCCAGCGGCAACTGGTAGTAAAGGTTGGTCGTGAAGCGGTGGGTAGGAATGTCGGCCCAGACGGCACGCTCACGCGCCCGGTCAAACGGATTCTCGGGAGAAGCGCCGCGTTCGAGATCGCCGATGTCGCGCGCCCACACCCACGAACTCTGGAAATAGAGTCCACGGGCCATCTTGCGTTCCGCCTCGGCGGTCAAGCCGTGGTATTGATGGCCGGCGCCATTTGTGAAGTAACTGATGCCGGGGTAGTTCGGAAACCGCCGCGGCTTGCTCACATACGGCCGTCCATCGGGCACGGGCGCGTTGATGTCGTACGACCAGTCTCCCTTGCGCGTGTTGGTCCCCACGTACGAAAGACGGAAGCCCGTATCGAACCGGGAATGCTCCAGCGTCACGCTGTACTGCATGCTGTAGGGAATCTGTAGATTCGTGTTGACGGCCGCGGGCAGGCCCACGGTGCTCGGCCCGGCCCCGCCGGTGGAGGGGAACACTCGGGGCAGAATGACGTCGGGATTGACCGCCGGATTCGTGTAGGCGGGCTCATTCAATACGAAGGGAAGGCCCCCTTGCGTGAGATTCCGGGGCACTACGTCGAAGAAGATGCCATAGCCGGCGCGGAACACGGTCCGGCTGCCCCAAGGCCGCCAAGCGAGGCCGATGCGCGGCGCGAAGTTATTGCGGTCGCTCCTGACGATCGTGCGGCCGTCCAGCCCCACGCTCTTGGCTTCCACCACGTCTACGTAAGAGCGTGGAAACAGCGGGCTCACTTTGCTCAGTGACCCATCCTGCACGACGATTTTGCCTGAACCGATGTCGAACATCGCGCCAAGCCCGGCCTCCTCGGTCCACAACGGATGATACTCGTACCGCAGTCCCAGGTTGATCGTCAACCTGGAATTCACCTTGAAATCGTCAACCGCGAAGAAGTCGTACTGATACCGCAGCCGGTCGACTCGCACCGGAGCAAACGCGCGCGCGGCCGTGGTGGGAATGCCGAGCAGGAAATCTCCATACGCGTTGCCGGTGAAGCGCGTCGAGAAGTTCAGGCTGCCGAACAGATTCGCGTTGGCGGCGCCGTCGTCCCATGTCACGCGGCCAATGTTGCCGCCGAACTTCAGGTTGTGACGCCCCTTGAACCAGCTCACATGATCCTGGAACTCCTGTAGATAATTCAGAAAGCCCGGATTTCGGAAGTCGGCGGAAGTGAGCCCGGTCAGCCCAAGACCGGTCCAGCTCAGCTTGGTCACGCCGGTGATGTCGGGCAGATTCGGCGCCAACCCCTGCAGCCCAAGTTCCTGTACCAATTGGCGGCCGTTCAGAGGCGCCTCGATCGTGTTGTTGTTGTACACGAGGCCATACCGGAATTCATTCAACAAGGTTGGCTTGAACGTGTGCGTGTAGGCAAGCGTGACGGCACGGTTATAGCGGTGCTGATTGTGCTTGCCGATCGTGGGCATATTGCCTTGCCAGGCCTGGATTTTGAGATCCTGCAGCGTGAACCGGCCGTACACCGAATCGCGTTCGGAGAAACGATGATCGGCACGCGCGGTCCAGTAATTGGAGGGCGCGAACGGAGCAGTCAGGTTCTGGCGGTAGTTCTGCGTCTCCAAGACCGTGGGAGATGTCTGGAAATTGGGAATAGGGAAGAACCGCTCCTGAATCTTGAGGGACGTGGCATTCAAGCGTGACGCCGGAATCCGATTACCTGGAAATGGCGTGCCGCCGGCAAACGGGTCGTTCACAGCCGGCGCCCCGGCCAGATCTCCCTGGCGCCACTGGGCCAGCGGCACGGTGGGGTTCAGGATAGTCGTGGGCGGGCTCCCGCGTTGGGTCTCGAACGAATAAAAGAAGAACGTCTTGTCCTTGCCGTTGTAGAGCTTGGGAAGATACACCGGTCCACCCACGCTGCCGCCCGGGACGTGGCTCACGCCCGTGCCTCTGGCCAACGCGAACGGATTGCGGGCGCGGAACCACGGCGTGCTGAAGTAGTCGAACACGTTCCCTGTCAGCCGGTTGGTCCCCGATTTGGAGATCATCGTCACTTGTCCGATGGATCCGAACTCGGCAGTATTATTCGCGATATCCAGTTTGATCTCCTGGAACGACTCAATGTAGTTGCCCAGTGGTCCGATCTGCGTTTCATCCACTCCATCGCTCATCGTCGTTCCATCGATCGCCCAGTGCGACTGGTTTCCCCGGCTCCCGGCGAAACGGATGGTGGAGCCGCTGCTGGACTGCAGCACGTTCGGCGACAGAGAGAGAAAGGCCCAGATGCCGCGCGTGTTCAGCGGAATCGACTTCAGCAGATCCGCGCTCTTGGTGTCGGAGATGCGCGCCGATTCGGTTTCGATCAAACTCGCGCCGCCGGTGACCTCCACCGACGTTTCCACCGTGCCGACATCGAGCCGCGCATCCAGACGCCGGTAGTCGCGCGCCACCAACACCAGATTCCGAGCGACAAACTCCTTGAACCCCGTGGCGCGCGCGCTGACGATATACGCGCCCTCCTTGAGTTGGGCCAACGTATAGACACCCGCCTCGTTGGATTCGGTGGAGGTTTTCGTGTTGGTGGCAACGTGGGTTGCGGTCACCGCGACGCCGGGCACTGCCGCCCCCGTGGGGTCGGTGACGGCGCCAGTGATCGTGGCGAAAGTGGTTTGGGCTGGGAGGGTCCCAACGCAGGCCAGCAGGAAAGAGGCAATTCCCAAAACTCGAGACTTCATGAAGACTCCTATGGGGACACACTATAGCTTCAGGCGCGCCGTGTCAAGGTCCACTGCGTTATGATGGCTCCGTGATTGGCAGGCTCTGGCTATCGATGTCGCTCGCGGCGGGCGCCGTTGGCGCCGGACAACCGTTCGGGCAAACAGTGTTTCCGCTGCTGGAGAAGGCCGCGTGCCGGTCGTGCCACAGCGCCGATGGCGTCGCTTCGGCGACACGCCTGCGCATGCCTGAAGCGGGCGCCGGGAGTGAACAGATCGAGGCTTTCGGGAAGTCGCTGGCCGCCTTGGTGGATCGCGCGCGCCCTCACGAGTCGGCACTGCTGCGGAAGCCAACCAATCGCGTCGCTCACACCGGAGGCGAGCGCATCAAGCGCGACAGCGCCGAGGAAGCTGCCTTGCGGACGTGGGTCGATCGCCTGGCGGCGATGACGGACGGGGAAGCGGCAAAGGCGCGCTCCTACCGCGACGATGTTCCGCGGCGGACCGCCGGCCCGGTGCTCCGCCGGTTGACGCACAGCCAGTACAGCAATACGGTTCGCGATCTTCTCGGCGAGCAAAGCCAACCGGCCAATCAATTCCCGCCCGAGGATTTCGTCAACGGTTTCAAGAATCAATATCAGGCGCAGAGCTTATCGCCGATGCTCTTTGAATCCTACAGCGCGGCCGCGGAAAAGCTGGCCCGGAATGTCTTCAAACGCGGCGATGGAATGGACCTGGTGGGATGCAAACCGTCCGTCGAGTGCCGCTCGCAGTTCGTGCGAACGTTCGGCTTGAAGGCGTTTCGCAGGCCGCTCGACGCCAAGGAGCAGAAGCGGTATGAGGCGCTCTTCACGAGCCAGGCGGACTTCGCCCGGGACGCGCAAGCCGTCATCGAAGCCGTACTGCAGTCGCCGCATTTCTTATTTCGGTTGGACGAAACCAGCGACGCGGCCCTGAAACCCTACGCCGCCGCCAGCAGGCTTTCCTACTCGCTCTGGAACACCATGCCCGACGAAGGCTTGCTGCAAAGCGCGGCGAAAGGAGAGCTGAGGAGCCGCGATGGATTCGCCCGCGTGGCTCGCCGCATGCTGGAAGATCCCAGAGCCAGCGAGGCCTTGGACGACTTTGTCGCGCAATGGCTCCGGTTCGACCGCGTGATCGCCACTGCGCGCGACCGGCGCACGTATCCCAAATTCAACCGCGAAACCGCGGTGGCGATGACGGAGGAAGCCCGGCGTTTCGTGGCTGATCTGGTTTGGAGCGACGGCAACTTCATGGAGATCTACACCGCCGGGCACGGCTATCTCAACGCGGAACTGGCCAACGTGTATGGCCTGCCGGCTCCGGCCAAGGAATTCGACCGTGTCGCGTTTGCGCCCGAGTCCGAGCGAGCCGGGTTGCTGGGGCAAGCGCTCTTCCTCACGCTGACCTCCAAGCCGAGCGACACTTCACCCACGTCTCGCGGTCTGTTCGTGCGTGAGCAGCTTCTTTGCCAGCACATCGCCAATCCGCCGCCGGGCGTGAGCGCGAATCTGGCTCCGGTCAGCGAGACCAAACCACAAACCAACCGGGAGCGGCTGGCGATGCATGCCTCCGATGCGAGTTGCGCCAGTTGCCACGCGCTACTCGATCCGATCGGCTTCGGCCTCGAGAAGTTCGACGCGATCGGCGCGCGGCGGGACAAAGCGAAGCTGGTTTTTTACCCGCTGGACCGCAAGAGCAAGGAGCCTCCCAAGACGGTGGAGTTGGACCTCGACACGACGGGCCGCGTAGCGGGCATCGAGAATTCGGACTTCACCTCGCCACGGGAATTGGGCGCCGTACTGGCGCGCGCGCCGCAGTGCCAGGAGTGCGTGGTCAAACAGTATTTTCGCTACACGGCCGGCCGGACCGAAACCGCGGCCGACCGGCCCCTGATCCGCACTGTCTTCGAGCGGTTCCGGGATTCAGGCTTCCGGTTCCGCGAGATGATGGCCGCACTGATGACCGCCCGCGAGTTTGCCGAGACCACCGATTCCCATGTTGTTTCAAGCCACCCGTAGCTACCTCGCCATTTGTGCGTTGCTCTGGTGGCCCACCGCCGCCAGCGCGAGCGAACGGGAGACCGCCGAGTGGATCGTCCGTCAAGGCGGGTTGGTGATGGTCAACCGAGGCGCGCCCATCTCCGCCGTCGCGGATCTTCCCGCCGGCGAGTTCCACATTACGGGCATCGATCTCTATGGAACGCCAACCGTACCGAGAGACCTCGAGCGGCTGAGCGGCCTGACGGAACTGCGTGAGTTGTACGTCAGTTCCAAGACCTACAGCCCATCGAGCGACACCAAGGGCGACTTCGCCGACGATTCCTTTCAATTCCTGGCGAAGCTATCGAAACTGGAGACTTTCCACGTCAGCCTTCACTTTCTGCCGCACATCGACATCGCCGACGCCGGCTGGAAGCACATGACGGGGCATGCGCAGTTGCAAGATCTGCGGCTAGCGCTCACCCGCATCACCAAGCCCGAGTTGTTGGCGCCGTTCGTCAATCTGCATTCGCTCGACCTGTCTCAGGCCTACGTGACCGATGCCGCCATGAAGGGCTTGGCCGGCATGGTGAAGCTGAAGCGGCTCAATTTGGCGGGCACCTTGGTTACCGAGGCCGGCCTGGAACACCTGCAGGGCCTGACCGCCATCGAAGACCTGGATCTGGCCGGCGTCCGCATGACGGACCGGGGCCTTGCTTATTTGCAGAACATGACCGGCCTCCGCAAGCTCAATTTACAGAGCGCCGAAATCACCGACGCCGGCGTGGAAACGCTGCCGCGGTTCCGCGATCTGCGCGAGTTGAGTCTGTACCGCACGAAGATCGGCAATGCCGGATTGGGCGCGCTGCGCCAGTTGCCGAAGCTGAACGTCGTCGACCTGCGCTATACCCTCGTAACTCGTGCCGGCGTGCAATCGCTGCAAGCCGCATTGCCGCACAGCAGGCTGCATTTTGCCGATTCGGCGCCGCCACCGGTTGGGCGAAAGGGCCCCGCCAAGCCGGCCGGAGCGAGCCCGGCCGCGATCGCCGCGTGGATCAAGAGTCTGGGCGGCGAGACGATCGCTTCCGCGGGGCAGATCGATTCCGTGTCGCTGGCCTCCACATCCGTTACCGATGAGCAACTGCGGCATCTGGCCGGGCTGGCGGGGATCCGGCGGCTGACACTGGATGCAAGCGAGGTGAGCGACGCGGGCCTCGAGTCAGTGGCCGGGCTCACGGGGATCGAGGAGCTGAATCTGCGGTCGACGGCGGTGTCCGACCGCGGCCTCATCCATTTGACCGGATTGACGCGGTTGAGAACATTGCGCCTGAACAATACCCGCGTGGATGGCGAAGGGCTGAAACATCTGGCCGGGCTGCCGGCTCTAATAGAGCTGGACCTCCGCGGCACCTCGGTGGGCAACCAGCCGGCAGCGCTGCTCGCCCGGTTGACTGGATTGGAGCGGCTGGTGCTGGCCGACACCGAGATCTCCGACGAGGGGTTGGGGCAATTGACCGGCCTGAAGAACCTGCGCGTGCTCGATCTCAAGGGACTGGACACCGGCGACGCGGGCATCGGGCATCTGGCGGCCATGCCCTGGTTGCGAGAGCTTCGTTTGAACTACGGGCGATTCTCCGACAAAGCCTTACCCCGGCTGGCCGCGCTAGGCGGGCTGGAGCGTTTGGAGTTGATGAACACGCGGGCCACGGATGCCGGCCTTGAATTTCTCGGCGCGCTGAAGAATCTCACGGCGCTGAAACTCGATTACACGAAGGCCTCCGACAAAACCGTGGAACACCTGCGCGGCTTGCCGAAGCTGACGGAGCTGAGCTTGGATCATACAGAAGTCACCGACCGGAGCCTGGGCCTGTTGCAGTCCATGGCCGCGCTTACATCGCTGGACCTCTACCATACGCGGATTTCCGGCGAGGCCGTAGATAAGTTGCGGGCGTCGCTGCCGCAATGCCGCATTTCCCATGAGATCGGATCGGCCGGGCGCCGCGGCATATGAAGCGCGCCCTGGCCGCTGCCGCTTGGGTTGCCGCTCTCGCCGCGGCGGCAACCGACCTCGGTTGGGTCGAGCCACTGGGCGGACGGATCGAGCGCGATGGCGCCGGTCAGGTGTTGGCGGTCAACCTGCGGGCCAGTTGGGTATCGGACGGCGACCTGCTGGAACTGGCCCGGTTGCCCAAACTCGAGCGGCTCGATGTGTCGCGCACCCGGATCTCCGACAAAGGGCTCGCGTATCTGAAGACGGCTCCCGCATTGCGGGACGTGAGTCTTGCTTACGCGGAGAGAATCGGCGACCCCGCTCATGCAGTGATCAAGGAATGGAAGCAACTCAGGCGGCTGAGCCTGCGCGGCACGGTGGTGGCCGACGAAACGGCGGCTGCCGCCGCTTCCCTGCCTTTCCTCGAAACGCTGGACCTGGCCGATTCCATCGTGGGCGATGTAGGCGTGGAAGCCCTTGCCTCCGCGCCTCGCCTCAGGCAACTCTCGCTGGGGAACGTGCGCATGTCCGACATTGGCTACCAGTCGCTGCGGCAACTCACCGGATTGTCGTCGCTCGATCTGGCGGGCGGCCGGCACCGGGGCTTCAATACGCTCAGCGAACGATCGGTGCAGGCCATTGCCTCGCTGCGCCAACTGCGCATTCTCCGGCTGGGGAATCTGAAGTTTCCAGCGAAAAACTTCGTCTTGCTGACATCCCTGACGAGCCTCGAGGAACTCGGGCTGGAGTCTTGCCCGGAGGTCACCGACGACATGGTGTCTCATCTGGCAGGCTGGAAAAGTCTTCGCCGGGTGGACTTGACGGGGACGCGGATGACGGCCGATGGAGTGGCCCAACTGCGCGGAGCGCGGTCCGAGATGCAGGTTCTCTGGCAGCCGCCCGCCGCCGATGCCGGGGCTAAGCCGATATCCCGCTGAGCTTGCGGCTGGACGTTCCCACCGATTCCAAATCCAATCCGAGAACATCGTTGGTCAGGGCCAGATACAGTTCGGCTACCGTGCCGGTCATGCGGCTGTGGAGTCCTGTTTTGAGGCGCCCGGCGTGCCCGGCGAGAATGATCGGGCAGTTGGTGTTCTTGTGCGGATTGGCCTCGGCGTGCTCGTGAACGAACACCAGCAGCGTGTTGTCGAGCACGTTGCCCGCGCCTTCCGGTGTTGCTTTCAATTTCGCCACCAGATACGCGAACTCCTCCACATGCCAGCGGCAAATGTCGCGCAAGATGCGCTGCCCCGCCGCCCCGTCGGCGCCGGGCGCGAGCCCGTCGCGATGGGTATAGTCGTGATGGCGCGCGGCGGTATAACCGAGCCACGGAAACCGGGCGATTCCCTGGCACTTGGTCAACATGTACGAGGCCACGCGCGTCTGGCGCGTAACAAAGGCATAGGCGAGCAAATCGCTCTGGATCTTGGCCACGCGCGGCCAGTCCCTCATGTCTCCCTCGAAATCCGGAGGCGACATCCGCAAGTGGTAGCGTTCGGGCAAGTCGGAGACCGCGCGTTCGAGGTCGCGCACGCCGGTCAAGTGCTCGTCGACCCGTAGCGCGTCTTCCTTGGGCAGTTTCTTCCGCAAAGCCGTTGCGTCCTCGCGCACGGTGTCGAGAATGCTTCGTTTCCGCCGTACCCAGCCTTCCTCATGCACGCCGAAAAGCCGGTCGAACAGCTTGTGGGGAATCTCCTCGCACGGCAACGGGCGGTCGGCCGCCGCCCAGGTCATGTTTCGCTGCATCGAGGAACCGAACGATTCCTGCGTCACGCCGATTTGCAGCGACCGGAACCGGGACTCATTCCCGATCTTGCCCGCGATCGTGTAATCGAGGGAAGGTCCGCCGGCGCCTCGTCCGGTGAACGGCATGCAGGCCAGGATGCCGCTGGTGGAATCGGGATGAGTGCCTCCGCGTCCGGCGGCGTTGTCGAGTCCGGTAATGACGTGAACATCGTTGCGCAAGGCCGCCAGCGGGTTGAGGCAGGGCGTCAGATTGTAGTCCGGCCCGGTCTCTCCCGGAATCCAGTAACGCTCCGGAATGCCGTTGCCGTTGTACCAAAACACGAAGCGGCTTTCGATGGCCGTCTGTTTTTTTGCGCTGGTTCCCGGGCCGGCCGCATAGGCGTTGCCATGGGAGTTGAACATCGACACGAGCGGCGGGAGGCCGATCGTAATCGCCGCTTGGGATACGGTGCACCCCCTGAGCAAAGCGCGGCGCGACAAACGCATCCTACGAGTGATTACAGCGGCCATTCGCTCCAATCATACGCTATCGGCCACTGGCTCGCCGTTCACGGTTTTCGTCGCGAAAAGCGCGGTTGCAAATTGCACCAAGGCGCCATTGCACCAGAGGAGAACGTACGAAACTTCATGGCAGGCAGGCAATCACCGGTCCGGCGCACCTGCGTACCATGCCGCCCAGTTCCGCCGGAATCTCGCCAAACGCGCTGATCTTTCCCGGCATCGTCCCCGCCGTCCACGCCACATCGGTGTACCGCAGCACGCCCAGATAGTGCGGCCCGTGCCTGTGTGACGCCACCGGAGAGTGCAGCACCACCCGCGCCACCTTGCCGTCGAGGAGGGCCGCATACATGGCGTTCACGCCCATCTCGCCTTTCCCCGTCACCGCGACGCGAGCGCCGTCGATCTCAGGAAGCGTCCGCAGCAACGCCAGTGCCCGAAGCAACTCGAATACCTGCATGGACTCGATCGTCGTGCCCGCCACCATCGCTTCGCGCCGGAGGTGATGCACCGGATCGTCGTCACTGAAGCTCCGTAGATTCCGCTCGAGCACCCTGCTCCCCCGGTCCAGCGTCTCCACCAACAACACGGCCAAGCGTCCCCACTGATTTCGCTCTACTGGCTGTTCGTTTCCCCAAACCGGAATGCCTCGGCGATGGTCGGCGATCACCAGCGCCGGCAGGCCGCGCAGTTCGCCCCCGGCAGGCAGCGAAAGCGTCGCTTTCACGCGCAGGCCATCGAAAGCGGCAAAGTTCACCGTGCGGACCCGGCGTCCTTGCATCACTGTCCCGGCGCCCCATCTTGGATCAAGCGCCGCCTCCTTCCCTGGCGCCGGGAAATAGCGGAACACTTCCTCGCGCAACGTGGCAGCCAACCGGGCAGCGTCGCGCGTCCTGGTGCGCGGGCCGGGAAAGAGTTCTTCATCGATTCGCGACAACCGCTCATTGGCTGGAATCCCCGCGCGGTAACAAACGAGAGCGGCGTTATCCGGGATGTCCACCGGCCCCTCCTCTGTCACCGGCGCGCGGCTGCCGAGGAACTGCTCGAGGAAAAACGAGTAGACCGGCAACCGGATCGCTTCGGTGTCGCTATGCCCGCCCGGCGCCACCGCCGCGCGCAGGGCGTGCTTTGCCTGATAGAGCGAGTAGATCTCGCCGATCTTGCCCATCAATTCGTTGAACGTGTTCATCGGGAAACCCGCGTCGGCGTCGGCGTTGCATTGGAGTTGCGCGCGCGGGGCGATCAGCGCGCCGACCTCGGAGTAGAGCAGTCCGTACGTGTTCACCGGATACTGGCAGTCGCAATGCAACGCTCCGAGCCGTTGCTTGACCCACCCGTTGGTAGACAAGGTTCCCGACACGGGCGCCGAAGCCCGGATGCGCGGATCGATCGCCGCCAGGAAGAACGTGGTCATTCCGCCGCCCGAACGACCCGTCGCTCCGATGCGCGCCGGGTCGATATCTTTGCGCGAAACCAGGTAGTCCACGGCCCGTTTGGCGTTCAACAGCTCCGCGCCCAGCGGCGAGAAACCGCGGCTGTACCAGTGAAACCAGGCGTGCGCATACACGCCGTGATGGGTGAATTCCACCTCGCCCATTTCGATGTTGTCCATCACCAGCACCGCGATGCCGTGCGAAGCAAACCAGGCGCCGTGGCGCGAGAAATAATTTTTATTGGCATGCCCGCATTGATACAGCACCACTGGATAGGGCCCGGCGCCCCTGCGCGGCAGATACAGATTAGCGGTGAGAAAGACGGAGGGCGCGGTTTCGATCACCAGGTTCTCAATCCGGTACTGACTGAACTCCTGCAAGTGAACGGTCTTCGCCGCCGGCGCCGCCGCCGGCCACCGCATATCTCCCCACAGCATCTTCTCTAATTGGGCCCGCGTTCGCTGCCGCCGCGTCTCCCATACAGCCACGTTGCCGACTCCATCGAAAAGATGCTCGTGCCGGCGGCTGATGCGGCGTTCGAAATGCGCTTGCAACGCTTCGTACTCGGCGTTCTGCGGAGGCACGGGCGGCCGTTGCTGCGCCGCCAAAGAAGCCGCCCAAACCACTGCGATTCCCGCCGTCAGCAATCTCATCGATGAGCCTCCATCAATACACTATCACCGGTCTGCCTATTCACCACTCCTGTTCGCCCGTGATCGAAGCGTGCGAAGGATGAGGTGAGCACCAGGGCCGCCGCGCCACGGGAGCCGCCAGCGACCGCGCGGGTGATGGCGGTGAATAGGGCGGGGAAGTCAGGGAAAGAGTGCGCGGGGAGCGGCGGCACTACCCGTTCCGCATCATCTCGTCCCACGTGACCTCGCGCTTACGGTCGATCGCCATCCGACCCAGGATCGACGTCAACGTGCTCTCCGCCGCGCGGACACCAACGTTCCCGGGTCTACCCCCGGCGATGCGCTGGACGAAGGCCCGCAGTGAGCCGATGGAGTTGTCTTGCCCCGCCTTCTCCGTGACCGGCGCCGCGCCCGTGCTATCGGTCCAATACTCGCGCGCCGTCTCAATGAAGCCGTTCTCGCCAATGTAGTGTTCTTTATTCGAGCGGGGATTGCCTGGATCGTCGTTGAAAGTAGCGACTCTCCGCTCGAAGCCTGCTAGGCTGAGAGCATTTCTTTGCAGGGAAAAAAGGGAGAGCCGCATGAAGAAACCATACCAGATTGAAGGACATCGAGCCGTGAAACGGCTCGCGCGGATGACGACGGAAGGCAACCCCGCCGTGCGGATGGTGCTGCCGATGGCCGAGGCGGTGGTTTGGCTGAAGCAAGGAGCCGGGGAGTTGATCCGGCAGGCGGGGGTGAAGCTGTTGCGATTGACGGTGGAGCAGGAAGTGCGAGAGCTTGCTGGGGGGCGCGGCAAGCCGCAAGCCGATCGCCAGGCCCACCGCTGGGGCGCAGAGGACGGCTACTTGCGTGGTGATGGGGCAGAAAGCGCCGATCCAGCGCCGCACCACTTGGACGCCACTTCCACTGACGGCGCGGACGCGCGGGCACGCCGTGCCGTAGTGCTCGCCCAGTTCTTCGTAGGTGCGGTTCAGTTCCGTTTATCGGGCGCCACCAACTCCGTCACGCCGCCGGCGAACTCGAAGGCGCGCTGATGCGAACCGATCCAACCGGCCAGATCCTGCCCCAGCGTGGCTTCGGCAAACGTGTAGCTGCTGGCCCCCAGCACGGCCACGAAGGTCGCCGCCGCGAAATCGACTTCGCCCGTGACGGTGCAGATCCAGATCGTGGCGCCCGCGTAGTCGACGAACATCTTCTCGCCAGCGCGATGTTCCTGGCGCCACACCAGGTCCAGCTTTTTCAGCCAATCGCGATAGAGCTCGCGGAACCGGCTGTAGCTGTAGCCTTCGCCGCGGTTGATCCGGTACTCCCAGATCAACTGCGGAGCCGGACCCTTGTGGCGTTGTAGCTCGCGTTGGATCGTCAGCCATTCCGGCCCGGGGTGCTTGCGCCAGAACTCCGGCGTGGGCTGGTGCGGATAGAGCTTTCGCTCAATCTCCGCCTCATCCCATGCGCCCGCCCCCGGCCAAGTCACCTCCGGCGGCGGTGGCCGCCGCCAGGTACTCAGAAACCGTGCTCTGGGCAACGCCGCAACTGCCGCCGATGGCCTGCCGGCTCAGGCCGCGACCGCTAAATCCAGAACTCGTTCGATCTTGCGCATAGGCAACCTCCGTGGCAACTCAGGGTGTCTCCTCTGTCTATCAGAGGTCCCATTTCGCCAGGCTGCTTGCGCCACTAGCCCGAACTCATGTCGATCGCCATTCCGATTCTCCGGTCGAAAAATGATCGCCATCAGGCCGGAATCGTGATCGACATCACTTCGGAATCGTGATCGGCTTCGCACGAAATTTGCGGCAGGAGGGGGATTGGGCGGCTGGCAACGACTTCCTCCTCGCGGTCACTACAATTCGATTTCCAAGGAGGTCTTCCTTGATTCAGCTACGCCAGATCCCGTCTATCCTGCTTGCCACTGCGTGCGCAGTGGCGCAAACGCCTAGCCCGGCGCCCACCATTTCGGCGGCCGGTATCGTTAACGCGGCGTCACTAAGCCGCACAGCTAACGCCACCCTGGCGCCCGGTTCAATGGCCACCATTTTCGGCGAGAACCTCTCCACGACCACGGCTCTGGCGGAATCGCTGCCTTGGTCGACAGCGCTGGGCGGCGTTTCAGTGACGTTCGCCGGGATGCCCGCGGCCGTCTTTTATGTGTCGCCACGACAGGTGAACGTGCAGGTACCGTGGTCCATATTGGAGTTCGGACAGACGACGCGGATGGCGCCGGTGGTGGTAACCCGGGGTGGTTTGGCGTCAATGGGGATGGATGTCGCTATCGGGCGGAGTTCGCCCGCCATCTTCACCTCTAGCGGCATGGGCGCCGGCCCGGCAGTGGCGATGAACGTATCCGATGGCACGATGGCGCAACCGAGTCGCGCCGGAGCGCGGCCAGCCCGGACCGGGTCGGTGATTGCAATCTACGCCACCGGCCAGGGCCCCGTGTCGCCCACCCTGCCTACCGGCCAGCCTACGCTCGACGTCAACCGGCGGAGCACCATCCTGCCGGAGGTACTTATCGGCGGGCGCCCGGCGCGGGTGCTGTACGCGGGATTGGCGCCGAATGTGCCGGGCATCAATCAGATCAATGCCGTCGTGCCGGAGCGCGTTGCCGCGGGCGGCGCGGTGCCGCTGCAGATCCGATCCGGCGGTGGGACGTCGACCGACCGTGTGACGATCGCCGTAGATAGCGCGATGGAGCCGGCGGCTCCGCTTCCAGGCGCCACGGCGGCCGACGTGTGGAACTACCTTTCCAGGCAGAACTACCGGCAGAACTTCCCACTGATCGAGGGCAAAGGACAGCTCTACTCAGGTATTCCGCCGCACAACAATCTGCTCACGGTGCAATTGAGCCCGAACGCGCAGGAGGCGATCAATCGCAAGGCCGGCTCGGTCCCGGCGGGCTCGTTTATCGCCAAAGACGCGCACGGCCCCGACAAGAATCTCCTCCTCTCTTACATCATGTTCAAGATACCCGGGTTCGATCCAACCAACAACGACTGGTTCTACTCGACGCGCCGCCCGGACGGGTCGTTCGGGGCGTCCGGCGCGGTGGCCGGCTGCATCGGATGTCATGCAAGATCGAAGGCCAACGACTACATCTTCCTTGCCAACGTGGCGCCGAATCCGGCGCCGAACGCGGCCGCCGTCGGGCAGTTCCTGGCGAACTCCAACTACCGCGAGGCTTGGCGGTTGTGGCCGGGTACCACGGAAAAGCAAGCCAGTGCCGCTCCGCATGGCGCTATGGTGTCCATCTGGCTGAACGAGCTTGCCTACAACGCGATCCAGAGCCGCGCCGGGAGAATGCCGGAGGGCGCGCTGATCGTCAAGGAGAACTTCATGCCGGACCGTACTTTGGCGGCGCTGACGGTAATGTACAAGTCGACCGGCTTCGACCCGGCCAATAATGACTGGTATTGGCTCCAACAAACCCCCGACGGCGCGGCAGCGGCCGAAGGGCGCGTGCAGGGCTGTACGAACTGTCACAACGCCGTGGCCTCGAACGACCTTCTTTACACGGGCTCCATCGCCCCCCTGCCTGAGCCGCGCTCCGCAACCGTTTGGCCCTATCTGCAAGCGCAGGATTACCAGAAGAAGTGGACACTGATGCCTGGAACCACGGCACAGATGCCGGGCAACTCGCCGCACGGCGCGTTGATTACAACCTATGTCAATGACATAGCGCTCAACGCCATCACCGCCAAGCGTGGCACGATTCCTCCGGGAGGCATGGTGCTGAAGGAAAACTACATGCCGGACCGCACGCTGGCTGCCGTGACGCTCATGTACAAAGCCGAAGGCTTCAATCCGGACGGCAACGATTGGTATTGGATGCAGCGCACAGCCAATGGCATGGTGCCCGCCGAGGGCCGTGTGGCCGGATGCATCAATTGCCATAGCGCCAACGCCGGGAATGACTTTCTGTTCTTGGGCGCGTTGAAATAACCGGCCGGGTGCATCCGCCGGGCGTCCGGGCGAGCATCGACCGGGGTCTTATCGCCGGGCACTATCGCGACTTGCTGAACGTAGCAATTTCGATAGTGCCCCGGGCGCGGATTCCGGTATCGGCGATCTTATGGCGTGTTGGATCGGAGAACCGCGGGAACGAGGTGTATCTCGCGATGCGGGAACTGGGCCGCGTTGGCACGGTGACTGGCCAGCCGGAGGCGGTAAGTGCTCTACATCTATCCCTATCCGCTCAGCCGCGAGGTCCAGGCACGGCTCCGCGTTCCTCCTCGCCATCCCTCTCGTCGCCACGCCCCAATTTCGCGCCGTAAACAATTACTCAAAATCTTCACGAGCCGCTGCCGGCCCGCTACACTCCAGGCACAAGTCCGCCGCCAAATCCGGCCGGCCCGGCACAACGCCAGCAAGCACGGAGCGAGCCCCGCTCCCTTGCGTTTCAATTTGAAAAGCGAGAACCGCTCGCCAAAAGGGACAAAGCAAAGGTCGCCCGACCGGCCCTTTTTGCTGCCCGTCCGCCTGAAGGCATTCCGGAGACCTTCCAACTGTTTGCGCGGATCGTCACACGCGGCATGGTAGTTCTCGCTGGGCGGCGGCATCGGTATCGAGTCGAGTAGTCGAGTAGTGGGAGCGTTGGATTCCCGCGGCGATCGGTGATATACTCATGGGCCAGACCGATTTGGCAGTTCAGCGTTCGGGGGATACATGTCGATCAGAGGGACGCTTCTTTTCTTTGTGTTGCTGGGAGCCGGCGGCCGCGCTCAAGTCACCACCGCCACCGTCTACGCCACCGTCACCGACTCGTCCGGCGCCGTGGTGCCGTCGGCTCCGGTTACCCTGGTTCACGAAGAAACGGCCACGGCCATCACCAGGCAGACCAACGAAGCAGGCGAAGCCGCTTTTGACTTCCTGCGTGTCGGAACCTACGTGGTGCGCGTCGAAGCTACCGGATTCAAGCGGTTTGAAAGCAAGGGTCTGGCGCTCTCCTCCGGGCAAACGGTACGGCAGAGCTATTCACTCGAAGTCGGAGCGCTGAGCGATACGATCACCGTGGAGAGCGCCGCGCCTCTGGTGAACACGGCGTCCTCGGAGCAAATGCAAACGTTCGAAGGCTTCAAGGTGACCGAACTGCCGCTGGGCCGCCGTAACGTGAGTAGCGTGCTCCGGTTGACCACCGGCGTCGACATCGGCTCCAACCGGACGCTGCGGATCAACGGCGTGGGTTCGAGCGGCACCGGCATCAGCGTCGACGGCACCGACGCAAACTCGTATCCCGAGCAACGCGGCATGGCCCAGTATGGTGCGCGCAACTACATCGACGTGATGAGCATCGACGCCGTGCAGGAGGTCCAACTGGTGCGCGGTATCTTACCGGCCGAGTACGGCGGCGTGCTGGGGGGGCAGGTGAACGTCATCGCCAGGTCCGGCTCGAACCAGTGGCACGGGTCTTTCTTTGAAAACTATCAATCGCATCTACTGAATGCGCGCAACCCATTCGTGGCGGCGCGGACGGCCGCGGGGAGTACCATCCCGAAGCCCCGCATCGTCTTCAATCAGTTCGGTTCCGCGGCAGGCGGCAAGATCATCCGGGACAAGCTCTTTGTCTTCGGGACGTACGAGGGCTATCGTGAATCGGCGTCGCGGCGCGTGAACGGCGCCATACCCACGCAGTCGTTCCGCAATGAGATTCTGCGCGCATTGCCGTTCCCGGAAACGAAGGCCATGCTGGATCTGCTTCCCGCCGTGAATGTACCGGTCAATGACGATATCGGACGCGTCGAGGGCATCCGCAATGCCACGAGCAAAGAGAACCACGTCATCGTCAAAGGCGACTACCGCGTGACTGCCGCGAGCAATCTCACCGTGAACTACACGCGGATGCGTCCGTTTGGCCTCGACCCCAACTACCTCACCGCGAACGACCGCACGTTTGAATACGTCCAGGACCGGATGAGCACCAGCTATACTCTCGGCCGGCCCACTTGGACCAGCGAGACACGCTTCGGTTACAACTTCAGCGACATGAAACGGCTGGACGCGTACTTTAATCTGAAGGATCCCAGCGGTAAAGCGGAGAAGGCTCCCTGGGACCGCAGTTTGCCGCGCATCAACGTCGCCGGCCCTTCCGGGTTTGGCCTGGGCGCCGCGGAGATCTGGGACATGGATGGCGCCACCTACAGTCTCGATCAGAAAATCTCGCGCCACGCGGGCAAGCACTCGTTCAAATTCGGCGGCCGCTACATGCTGTATAAGGGTTTCCGCAGCAATCCCGAGAATCCGTCATTCGGCTTCGCGAGCAGAGCGGACTTTCTGGCCAACATCCCCAACGGCGTCACCCCGACCTTCGGCTCGCCGTACTTCAAGTCGCGCATGTACGAGTTTGGATTGTTCGCGCAGGACGATTGGAAGATCACGTCAAGGCTCGTGTTGAATCTCGGCTTACGTTGGGATTTTTACTCCAACATGACAGCGGAGCCGGTCACGGATGTGCCAGTGGGATTCTATAACCTTGCGCCGCCGGCGGACTGGGCCAAGCTCGATTTCGGAGCCGCGCGAGATCCGAAGAATCCCTACCAGCACGATCCGTGGGTGAACCTGGGTCCGCGCCTTGGCTTCGCCTACAATCCGGATGGCAGGGCCAAGACCGTGGTGCGCGGTGGAGCAGGTTTGATGTTCAGCCCGCAGATGCCGGGCGCCATGCGCCAAGCCGTGGCGCATCCCGTCGTTCCGTTTCGCACGAGCTGGTCTTTGGCCGAAGCGCGCGACCTCGGTTTGAAATTCCCCCGCTACACGGACGAAATGCGCACTCTGGTGGAGCAGCAGAATGCGCGCACCGGAACGCGTTTTCCTTTTTCCGCCTTTAACCCTGGCCTGGAAAACCCCTACGCCATGCACTTCCAACTGAACGTGCAGCGCGCGCTGACCTCAACGACGATGTTCGAGACTGGATACGTGGGTGTGCGGGGTGTGAAGTTCCTCCTGCACCGTCGTGTGAATCTCCCGGATCGCATCACCGGCATTCGTCCGAACCCTTCGCTGGTGTTCGGTGGACCCTACTACGTGGATCAATCGCAGCAGACCTCCTATCACGGCTGGCAGAGTTCCTTCCGTAAACGCTTCGCGAAAGGCTTTGCGTTCGACGCGCACTACACCTGGGGCAAGGGCCTCGGGGTCACCGGCGGTGACATCGGCGCGTACTATGGTTCCGATCCGGCCATCAACATTCAGGACTTCGACAACATCCGCCTCGACCGCGGACCCAACACGGGCGACGCTCGTCACCGCTTCCTGGCCGACTGGATCTACCATCTGCCTACCCTGCAACGCTGGCATCCGTTCGCGCGGAAGGTACTCGGCGGTTGGGAAGTGGCCGGTATTTTCAACACCCGCAGTGGCGAGCCATTCACTCTCACGCAGCCCTGCGGACCGTGGCACTGCCGGCCGGATCACGCGGCCGGAAATGCTCAGCCAGTTTTGGACAATTGGGAAAAGAACGATACCACGCGTTGCGTGGTGGGCGGACGCTGCTCGATTCTCTATATCAACCGCCCGGCGTTCACGGCCGTGCCGCTGAACCCGAATACCCGAATCGCCGTGCGGGCCGGCAACGTGGCCAACGGATATCTGCGTACTCCCCTTACCTGGAACGTCGACTTCAACCTCAGCAGGAACATCAAGATCGGCGAACGGATCAATCTCCAGGTCCGCGCCGACATGTTCAACGGTCTAAACCACGTGAACTACAATGGCCCGACTTCCGACGTTACTTCCGCTACGTTCGGGGAGATCAATGGCGCCGGCGGTATGAGAGTGGTTCAGTTGAACGGGCGGCTCACCTGGTAGCGCCACCGATGTCGATCTCCGGTTTCCCGTCGGTGGAGCCGCCGGCGGCGCGGAGGACCGTGCCGGTCAATGCCGCGGGTGAGAGCTTCTCCGTAACGGGGCTGTTCGCCGTTGCGCAGTGGTCCTCACCTCACTCGGCCTAAACGCGGACGGTCTTATGGGCCGGATATGCGTCAATATCGATGGTGGCTATTGCGCACGGCGGTATCCGGCGATGGTGGAGTAGAGCTGCTGTCGAAAGTGCCGCCAGCAAGCCTGTCTTCACTAGAGATGCTCCGCATCGACTACGTAGCCGCGCCTCGGATTCGGCCCGGCGGCGCTCGCAACACGACTCATGTTACTCGCACCGCGGGCTGCCAGCCTAGCCCGGGCTAGTCGAACTGCGTGCGGGTCACATCGCCGCCCGTGTCCACTTGCACCGCCGCCGGCGCCGGACAGCCGCTCATCGCCTCGAGCAGCGGAGCGCGAAACGCTTCCACCGACGGATAGCGATCCTGCCTCCGCCGCGCCAGGCAACGCGCCAGCACGGCGTTCAACGCACGCGTGGCCGGGTCGGCGCCCGTCAATTCGAACCGCTGGCGCAGCATCGCCGAGAGCAGCTCCGCCGGGCTGCGCCCTGTGTAGGGACGCCGGCCGGCGATGGTCTCCACCGCGATGACGCCAAACGAGAACTGATCGCTACGTTCGTCGGACTCCTCGCCCGCCAATTGCTCGGGAGCCATGTATCCGAGCGTGCCCATGACGGCGCCTTGCACCGTCAGGCTGACCTCGGCGGCATCGGCTAGCGCGAGTTTGGCGAGGCCGAAGTCGAGGATCTTCACCACGGGCAGTCCGCCAGGCGAAGGAACCAGGAACACGTTGTCCGGCTTCAGATCCCGATGCGCGACGCCCGACCGGTGGGCGGCATCCAGTCCCCGCAGCAGTTGGTCGAGCAACGGACCGGCGGCCGGCGGCGGGAGGGCCTTTTCGCGGAGCAGCATGTCGCGCCATGTTTCGCCCACCAGAAGCTCCATGACGAGGTAGGCGCCGTCTCCACCAACGCGGCCGAAATCGTGGATCAGCACGATGTTCGGATGATTCAACCGGGCCGATGCCCGGGCCTCGCGCTCGAAGCGCCGCAGCGCGTCGCGATTTCCGAACAACGAGCCCATCATCACCTTCACCGCCACCTTGCGGCTCAGCCGCGCGTCGTGCGCTTCATAGACCGCGCCCATTCCGCCCCGGCCGATCCGCCGGTCCAGCCGGTACTTGCCGTCCACCAGACGCTCCACCGGGAGAGTGAGGGTGACCTCGCTTCCATCGTCCGGACAGCGCACGGCGTCCGCGTCGAAGCAGCGGCCGCAACGGGTGCACTCGCGCAGCAGTTGGATGTTCCTGGAGTCCAGCCGCCCCAGGACCTCGCGGCGAATGCGGCCTTCCTCTTCCACGCGCCCGCTCAGCCAGATTCGCTCGCACACCAGCGCCGCTTGCGTGCCGATCGCGTGCAGCATGCGCCGGTCGGTGCTCGTGTACGGCTCCTCGGAGAGCTTGTCCCCCAACAACAACATTCCGGTGATTTGTTTCGAACTGCCGAGGAACGGAACGATGAGCCGGGTCTCCAGGCGCTCGAGCCAGTCGAGATCCGCTTGGCTCGAAGCCGGGGAGACAGCCAACGGGAAGTCGCACGGACCGGTGGCCGAGCGGAGCACGTCCAGTACTTCCGAGTTGGCGGGAAGGCCCTCGCTGCCCTTTCCGCCGTGCAGACCCGACGAGTATCCAACGGTGAACCCGCTGGTTTCGTTGTCGCGATACAGCACTCGCAATACGCGCGGGTGCAGCGCGGCGGCGACCTCGGTGCTCACCAGGCGCGACACCTCGTCGAGCGAGACGGCGTCCTTCAGGCGTTCGGGCAGGTCGCGCAGGATCCGTTCCTGGTCATAGACTTCGCGGAAGAATCGCCGGTCCAGCCAGAGACGCAGCCCGTTGCCATACCGCAAACCCAGCGCGAGCACCGCCAATAGCGCCAGATTCGCTCCTCCGGCGCCGCGCAGGAACAACTCGGCGAACGTACGGTCGGGGTCGCGGATCACCGGCCAGATCAGGCCGGCGGCTGGCAGTAGCAGCAACGCGCGCATGGACTCACGCGCGAGCAGGTAGCGCACGCCGCGCCGGACCACCATCCTCACGCCCATCACCTCGTGCTTGCGTACGGCGTAGGCGAGCGCGATGGGGATTACCGCCAGCGAGCAGTTGGCGGCGAAGTTCCAGGGGCGGAATAGCGCGTCGTTCCGGTAGCCGGGGGCGGCGAACCGGAGCGCGTTCAGCACGAGTTGATAGAACAAGAGCGGGAACAGGCCCGCCACGCAACCCACCACTACCCAGCGGATGCGGCGGCGCATGCCCTCGTCCCGGACCAGCCGGTATCCGCGCCAGAGCACTCCGCACATCGCGAACAGCGCCGCGGTCTCGAAGTGTATCCGCCACTCCCAGAACGCTTGTTGGATCGCCGCGAACGCGGAGCGCTGGAAACCGGAGCGCGCGGCCGGCCCGGCGAGGTTGGCGGCCAGCATCGGCAACATCGTGATCCACAGCATCGCGGCCACCACATGATAGCCGCGAACGACCCAGGCGATCGGTCTGTCGGGGCGCGCCATGGTGACCAACGCCGCGACGAAATGCACGCCCAGGGACAAGTGCCACGGATCGTGCAGCCGCAGGATGTCCAGCACGGCGCGTTCCCACGGCTCGCCCGTGTAGCCGTACTCGCGCATCGCGATGGAGAGGTAGCGCCACGCCACGAACATCCAGGCAATGAATCCGATTTGCGTGACACGCTCGCCCGATTGCGTCCAGCCCATCACGATCCCCATCGCGAAGAACGCCGCGCCGATCACCAGGTACGCGGCCATTCGATGGCCGATCGGCACGGGCCTGGGTCGCGGAACCTCCAGCGAGGCCACGATCCGCTCCTCTCCCCGCATCGCGGAGATCGTGTAGCGTTGGCCCGGTTGCAGGAACCGTTGGGCCGCGCCCATGCTGTAGCGAGCGTCGATGGGATCGCTGTCGATGGCTCGCAGCCGGTCGCCTGGCCGTAGAACCGCCGCCGCGGCCGAGCCGGGCGCCGCGTCGCGAACGGTCCATTCGCCCCGCGAGCGCCGCGCGGTCCAATCGAGCCCTTGTGCCGACTGGCCGTATCGCGAGATCATCCACGCGGCGAACACGTACCCGCTCAGGACGAGCGCCGCCGCCGCCACGACTATAGCCCGGAATGCCCGCTCCATCGATTCTCAGATCCTACCAAGGATCGCGCCGCCTACGGGTGTTTCGGGACAACGCCGCCGTTCCATGACACTCCGGCGAGGCACGCAACCAGCGCCGCGTCCGTCATGTAGTGGAACAGCACCAGATGACGCGACGTCTCACACGCGTCGGCCAGCGCCGCCAACAGAAGCTCCACCGCCGCCATGGCAAACAGCAGCGCGGGCATCGATAGCCACATCCGCCTGGCCGCGATCCACGCCGCGGCGGCGGCGAACAGCAAGGGCAGATGCCACGGCGCGCGCGCGATCAGCCACGATCGCATCGCGCTCCAAAGCGCCAGTACGCCCATCGACTTCGCGCCGGGTTCGCGCCCCGAGGAGCGATCGAAGTTGCCGAGATGCACCGGGCGGATGAACGGGGCTTCCACCCGCATGTCGCGCCACAGGAATCGAAGGGCCAGCCCGGGGCGCTCGAGATAGAGGCGCGCCATCGACGAGTGGCGAACGCGTCCGGCGAACTCGTCGAGCCATCGCTGGTCCTGCGCCGGCGATTCGGGCATGAAGGCCGTGGTGTGCTTCCACTTCAGCTCGTCTTCGCGGACGCCGAGGCGCAACGCCGCGCTTCGAAAGCCCGCGTCGTCCTCGGTCTCGGCGATTTTGGTGAACACCAGGTTGTACATCGCCTGCCCGCGATAGAACTCCGGAATCGACCGGAGCTGCGCGATCGAGACCGCCACGATCGTCATGGCGATGACAGCCGGTGTTTTGGTCCGCTCCACCGCCAACACCGCCAACGCGAGTAGGAATCCCAGCGGCGCGTGGGACGACTTCGAGCAGAGGAACGCCGCCGCGGCCGCCAGAAAGAGAGCGCGCGTCCACGGGGCGGGGCGGGCCGCTGTCCGCGCCAGAGCCGCCAGCGCCAGCGATAGCCAGACGATCGAGCCCGCATCCATGAACATCGAGTTGAAATAGGCGCTGTAGGCAATGTCGAGCAGCGGCGGAATCCCGATCAGCGCGCGCCACCCGAGAAAGCTCGCCGCCACGGCGAACGCCGCCAGCATCGGAACGGCATAGGTGAGGCCGATCCACCGAATGTCGGTTCCCACGGCCGCGCCGAGCGCGGTGTGCAAATGCCCGGTCACGCGGAATCCGCTATCCCACAAGAACCGGGGATCGCGCACCCAGTGCTGAACCACGTAGATGAAATCGTCGCCCGCGCGCGCCGGGCCGAGTGAGAAGTAGCCGGCGATCTTCGGGAAGTCGTTGTTGTTGGCGAGCCCCACCACGGGCGGTGTGAACAGTTGCCATCCGAGCAGCGCGGCCGCGATTGCCGGAACGCCGAGCGTCGCGCGCACCCGGCTAGCGGCCCGCCAGTTCGAACGTGAAGATCGAGCTGCCCGCCGCCATCGCCACCACTTGCTTGCCCTTGCTCATGTACGAAATCGCGTTGGAGCGGATGATGCCACCCACGTTCCGGCGCCACATTTCCTTGCCCGTCGCCGCGTCCAGCGCGAAGATATGTCCCTCGTCGCTGCCGCCGAACACCAGATTGCCCGCTGTCGACAGCACGCCCGACCACGGCTTGGTGTGCAGCTTGTACTCCCACACGCGGTCGCCCGTCTTGGGATTCAACGCGCGGATCGCGCCCCAGCCAGGGTCGTCCGGAAGATCGATGAGCGGCACGCTGCCGATGTATCGATTGCCCGGAGTGTACTCCTGTTCGCCTTTTCGATACACGCTGCGATTCTCCCAGGTGGACAGGTAGAACAGCTTGGTCACCGGACTGTAGCTGGGCGAATACCAGTTGGTCGCGCCCTGGACGCCGGGGAAGATGTAGGTTCCCTCGGGCGATGGATCGATGTTGGGCAGCCGGATCGGGCGGCCGTTCGGGTCCAGCCCCTTCGCCCAAGTCTGCGTGGCGAACGCCTTGCCCGCAAGGAACTTTCCCGTCTCGCGGTCGAGCACGTAGTAGAAGCCGTTGCGATGCGCCCAGTAGACCAGCTTGCGACGGCGTCCCTGGAACTCGTCGTCGACGAGCACGGGCACCTGCACCGCATCCCAGTCGTGCACGTCGTGCGGGACGAATTGAAAATGCCATTTCAATTTCCCGGTGTCGGCGTCGAGCGCGATCGCGCTGTCGCTGTACAGGTTGTCGCCCAGGCGCGAGTCGCCGTTCCAGTCGGGCGACGGATTGCCCACGCCCCAGACGATCGCGTTCTGCGACGGGTCGTAGGAGCCGGTGACCCAAGTCGAGCCTCCACCGGTCTTCCACGATTCGCCGCTCCAGGTTTCGTTGCCTTTTTCTCCCGGGCCGGGGATCGTCCAGAAGCGCCAGCGCCGCTTGCCGGTGGCGGCGTCGTAGGCGTCCAGGAATCCGCGGATGCCGTACTCGCCGCCGGCGATTCCGGAGATCACCATGTCCTTCACGATCAGTGGCGCCACGGTGACGCTGTATCCGTGACGGTAGTTAGCCACCTCCACGTCCCACAGCACGTCACCCGTGCGCCGGTCGAGCGCCACCAGATGCGCGTCCACCGTTCCGACGAACACGCGGTCGCCCAACACGGCCACGCCGCGATTCACCTGTCCGCAGCACACGTTGATCTTCGACGGCAGTTCGCGCCGGTAGCGCCAGAACTGGCGGCCCGTTTCGGCGTCGACGGCCACCACGTTGCTCGGCGGCTCGGTGAAGTACATGATGCCGTCCACCACCAGCGGCGTCGTCTCGACCAGGTGCGTGGTGGGCATTTGATACACCCATTTCACTTGCAGCGACGAGACGTTCTCGCGCCGGATCTGGTCGAGCGGCGAATGACGCCAGCCGTTGTAGGCGCCGGAGTAGGTCATCCATTGACCGGGCTCTTTCGCCGCGTTCAACAGACGGTCGAACGTGACCTGCGCGGACGCGGTCATCGCCGCCAGCGCCAACGCGCCGAGTCGTTTCATTTCGAGCCTCCCTTCGGACGGAGCGAAACCAGATAGGCGGTGAGGTTGTCGAGATCGGCGGCCGGCATCGGGAACGGCGGCATCCGCGACTTCATCTCCACCTGGTACCCGCGCAGATCGGACTTGTTCATCGAATGGAGCTGCTCGCCCAGATCCATGAACTGCACCGTGTAGGTGTCCTCGTTCATCAGGAATCCACTGACGGGCTTGCCCTCTGGACCGGTCGCGCTGACGAACCAGTAGCGCTGGCGGACATCGGCGTTCGGAGTGGCGATCGCCTGGCGGATGTGTTCGGCGGATCGCGCGCGGCCGATCTGGCTGAGGTCGGGACCGAGGCGGCCTCCCGATCCATCGATGCGATGGCACTTGGCGCAGCCCTTGGCCCCGTAGATCGCGGCGCCCTTGGCGGGATCGCCGGCTGGCGCCGCGCGCGCGTTGAGCGATCGCAGATACGAGACCACTTGCCACACGCGGTCCGGCGAATAGAAGAGGCCCGGCATTTCGGTTCCGGCTATGCCGTCCGAGATATTGCGGAGCAACTCCGCGTCGGACGAGCCGTGGTAGAACACGCCGGAAGCGAGGTTCGGGCCACGGCCGCCCTGGGCTTCGAAGCCGTGGCACTCCGAGCAATGCGACCGGAACGTCTTGGCGCCTGCCGCGACATCCGCGGTCGACGTAGCCGGGTTCTTCGCTTCCTGCGCTTGCAGCAGCGCGGCGAAGGCGAGAGGAGCGAGCAATCTCATGGGTCCTCCTGTGCGGAGAGGACGCCATTGTAACAAACGGCGCGACTCAGCCGGAGGGTGGTGCCGCGGCCGGAGAGTTCGACCGCCGCGGCGCCGCCATTGCGCGCGGCCTCCGGCGCGTGATAGAAAGAGCCAAGGAGAACATCGATCATCATGGCCGGACGCCGAGGATTCCTTCAGAACATCGCCAGCATGCCCGTCATCGGGAGTCTGGTTCCCGCGTCGCTCGCGGTGGCCGCGCCCACCCGGCGCGACTTCTATAAAGAACTGGGCGTCGGCACGTTCATCAACGCCGCAGGCACCTACACGACGCTGACCGCGTCGCTGATGTGGCCGGAGGTGGTGCAGGCGATCGAATACGCGTCGAAGAGCTTCGTCCGCCTCACCGATCTGCACGACGCAGTGGGCAAGCGCATCGCCGAACTGCTGGAATGCGAAGCCGCGATGGTGTCGTCGGGCGCCGCCGCCGCGCTCACCTGCGGGACCGCCGCCTGCGTGGCCGGCACGAATCCGGAGTTCATCCGGCGGTTGCCGGACATCGCCGGCATGAAGAACGAAGTGATCGTGCAGAAGACGCACCGCTATGGGTACGACCACGCCGTCCGCAACGTGGGCATCAAGTTCGTGGAAGTGGAGGGCGAGGCCGAACTCGAGCGCGCCATCAACGAGAAGACGGCCATGATGCTCTTCTTCAACGCGTCCGACAAGACTCCGGTCTCGGCCGAGCGCTTCATCGCGATCGCCAAGAAGCACAAGATCCCGACGATGAACGACGCGGCCGCAGACGCTCCGCCCACCGGCGTATTGAAGGATCTCACCAAGCTCGGCTTCGACATGGTGATCTTCAGCGGTGGCAAGGGCATCCGCGGGCCGCAGAGCGCGGGCCTGCTGCTCGGCCGCAAGGATCTGATCGAGGCGGCGCGCCTGAACACCTCGCCCTACAGCGATTCGGTCGGCCGCGGCTTGAAGGTCAACAAGGAAGAACTGCTCGGCATGATGGTGGCTGTCGAGACCTTCGTCAAGCGCGATGAAAAGGCCGAGTGGAAGGAGTGGGAGCGGCGCTGCAAGCAGATCATCGACTCGGTGAGTTCCGTCAAGGGCGTCAATACCGAGGTGAAGGTGCCCCAGATTTCCAACCGCGTGCCGCACATCCACATCACCTGGGACGAAGCGAAGATCAAGATCAAGCCCAAGGACGTGGTGAAGGCTCTGCGCGAGGGGACTCCCGCCATCGAAGTCACGCCCAGCCCCGCCGACCGGGTGGTTGTCGCCGTGTGGATGCTGCAGCCGAACGAGGCCGAGATCGTAGCCAAGAGGATCCGCGAGGTTTTGAAGTCGGCGAGCTAGCTGCTGGAGGCGGCCGGTTGCGCAAGTAGCATGAGTCGCGTTGCTGGCGGCGCCGGGCCAAGTCGGCGGCGCGGCGCCGCAGTCGATGCGGAACATCTCCCAGGATGTGCAACGAAGGCAACGGCCCGGCGGCGCCGCGACTCGTAGGGCGCATTGGGCTTGCACCGCAGGCCTCCGAACGCCGTTTGCCGCCGATGGCCGCCGCCGCGCCAGCCGCGTTATGTCGCGCGCGGCCATGCTGCTTGCACCGCGGGATGCCAGTCTAGCCCGCGCTTCTCACAGGGTTTGAGACGAATCGCGTGAGGAGGCCGTGAATACGAGGCGCGCGCCGCTCAGCGCGCGTACGCGGCCTTATCGCGCGATTCGTCCAGAATCGGGTGGCGGTTGCGGAAAACCTACGGTGAGGGATCGCTCTACTCCAGGCGCACAGTGACCTGCTGGAACCGCGATGTAACTCGACCGGCGCTTTCAATCTCTACTGGTTGCGCTCCCGTGGGGGCGTTCGCCGGTATCCGCACGTTCACTTGAAACAGCCCGGAAATGAAGCCGGGCGCCGCTCCGGAGAACTCCACAACTGCCGGCGTTCCGCCAATTCGAGCGGTGACCTGCTCCGAAACGCGCTGAAGGGTGGTTGTACTGTTGAAGGCGCCTGGACCACCCGGCGGCGGCCCAAACTCGCCGAGGCCTGTGAGGAAGAACTGTACCACTGACCCGCGCGCAGCCGGCCGTTGCGGCGAGTTGATCGAACTGTCTTGGTTGAGCGCCGCGGCGGCCGCGCCCAGAGCGAAGATGCCGGGTGTAGTGCTCTGTACGCGAATCGGTTTGATGTACTTGAGCAGCAAGCCTCTCCAAGACCAGAACAACGTATCGTAGCTAGCCGGCACGAAGGGAACTTGGACCGTCATTTGCGTGTCGTTCGCGAACACGACAGGCAGCGGGATGCCCCCTAGCACCCCGTTTATCTGCCGTTGGCCGAGCAGCAACGACGGATACGGACCCGGTTGCGCGGTAGCGCGCTCCAGACCATCCAGCATGATCCCTTGTCCCTCGCGTGGTCCCAGTCCGGAGCCGAAGACTGTCACCAGTTGCCAGATCGACACCGTGTCCGGATACCCAAAGCGTGCGGCGCTCACCACGCCGCCGTCGGCAATCTTGGGCTGCGTTTCGCGGGAGCACGCATCGGGATTCTCCAGCCGGTAGAAAGCCCCGTCACCGGCTCTCAGAACCAGCCCACTCGCGGAACTGACAACGAACAAGGCAACGAGCGGGCGTTCCGGTTCGGCTGGCGAAGCCAGATCGGTGAACGCCTCCACCGAGCCTGGCCGGCCTCGGAACAGCAGGGGAGCGGACACGAAATAGGGAGCGGCGCCGGAAACCGTAGCGCTTTGGAAGCCGATGCCCTCCAGACCCGCCTCCACGTCACCGAGGCGAGCCGTTTCGATGCGGCGCAAGGATCGCTCAAAAACAAAACGTCCCACGATCGCGGCGACGGAGCCGTTCGCCAGTTGCACGATTCTATCCAAGTCATCCACTTCAAAGGTGGTGACGGTCGATGTAGAGCGCGTCCAGACGGAGATCGCCTGACGGGAGCCATTGTTGCCCGGCATACTGGCGAGCATCCAGTAGAAGTTTCCCGCCGCGTCGACCGCGATGCGCTGGGAATGATTCAGTGTGCCGCTGTCTCCAATCGTTGCCACGGGTTGCTGGCGGGCGTCTTTGAGAGTGGTGACGTTGCCGCTGGCGTCTACGATCAACACGCGTGACCGGGCGAGATCGAGAAGCACCAAGCGGCCTTGGTTGTCCACGGAGAAACCGGCGACGCCGGCGATGGACAAGTTCGCAAGCGGCTTGCCCTCGGCCTCGCCCGCGTCCGTGCCGCGGCCAGCCAATAGGTGCGGGGCTACTCCCGGGCGGGACTCGAGCAATCCGGATACGCCGTCGAGCGTACCGCGATAGATCAAGCTGGAGGTCTGCTCCACAAATACGCCAAAAGGCTCCGTGCTTGCGCCGGAGGCAGGTGTCTGGCGGGGCGCACCAGCGATCAGCTTCGATGCGCCGTCACTCCACAGGAACAAGCCGGTGATCAGGTCCTGCCGGGGACTGACAGCATACAGGCCCCCGCTGCCAATCGCACGCGGGTTGCCAGTGAAGCCCGCAAACAAACCAGGAGGGGCATCGCGGTCCTCCCGGTCAAGAGGCGTAACTCGCCCGGGCGAGGCGGCCACGGGGTTCCCTTCGGGCGTGAGCAGGATCTCGAATTGCAAATCCAAGTTGTCGCGTAAGAGACGAATATTGCCGTCAGAGCCGACGGCGCGGATAGAGCGGAGGTCGCGAATCCAGACCGATCCGTCTCTCAACGGGACCACTTGTCGAGGAAGTTGCAAGGCGGCCTGTGTAGCGGGGCCGCCGTCTCCGTTCGGCCGCCCGAATTCAATTGGCATGCTGGAGCCGGCGAACGTGCGAAGCCGTCCATCGGCGTCCAGGCGCCGGATTCGACTGAAGCCAACCACAATGTAGAGTGCGCCGCCTGGGCCGAAAGCGAAGTGGATGATGGCGCCGAGATTCAGATCCAGTGGCGGCGAGGCCTCGCCGTTGAATCCGGGCCGGCCTGAACCCGCCGCCACCGCGATGCGGCCGTCCTCAATGCGATAGATACGGTCTGACCCAGAAAAGTGGACCACGCCTGCCGGGGAGACGGCGACCTGGATGATCGCCGGCAGGGGAGATTCCAGAGCCGGACCCGCTTGTACGACCCCTCGCCTTCCGTTGCCAGCAAGCGTGCGCAGCCGTCCGTCTGGCTCGACAGTTCGAATACGGCCGGTCGAGTCGGCGAAGTACAAGCGGTCGCCGGCGCCCAGCGCCACTTGAACGCCAACGAAGGTGTCGGAGTCTGTTGCAGCTTCGCTTTCGCGAATCCTCACTGATTCGGCGGGGGTGAGGGCCGTGAGTGTGCAAGTCTGCGCCGTCGCGACGGCGCAGATCGAAGCCACAAGGAATAGCAGGCGCATATTCAAACAGAAAGCAACTGTGTGGCCAAACCACCCAAGTGTCGCCGCGTCACCCCTAGTACGTTGGGCTCGGCTCGACATCGACGGCGCCGGGATTCCGGTACGACCGCCTCGCGTCAGTTGACCATCCGGGGTTGCTCGGGAGACCTCTGCCGCGAACACTCCGGCGCAATCTTGCTGTTGACCAGAGCGTCCGCCCAGCCTTCATTGTCCTTTCGTTACAATCTCCGTTCCTGGACCCAGAGCAGAGAAGACCCGGAACATCCACCCTGACGGCGCAGTGCAGAGCGAATCGCCCAACCTCGCGATTCCCAGGGCGTCGGGCGCGCTCCTACTTCCCTGTCGTGGATGTCGAGGCCTTCGTCAAGCGCGACGAAAAGGCCGAGTGGAAGGAGTGGGAGCGGCGCTGCAAACAGATCATCGACTCGGTGAGTTCCGTCAAGGGCGTCAATACCGAGGTGAAGGCGCCGCAAATTTCCAACCGCGTGCCGCACATCCACATCACGTGGCACGAGGCGAAGATCAAGATCAAGCCCAAGGACGTGGTGAAGGCTCCGCGCGAGGGGACTCCCGCCATCGAAGTCACGCCCAGCCCGGCGGACCGGGTGATCGTCGCCGTGTGGATGCTTGCAGCCGAATGAGGCCGAGATCGTGGCCAAGCGGATCCGCGAGGTCTTGAAGTCGGCGAGCTAGCTGTTGGAGGCGGCCGGTGGCGCAGGTAGCATGAGTCGCGCATGGCGCCGCATCGCGCCGTCGATGGCGGCCACGAAGGCACAGCTGCGGGGAGCCAGATGCTACCGCGCCCCGCGCGCCGTGACGGGCTTCTGGCGGTCCGGCCGCAACTGGTAATCCGAGTACCGCTCGATCTGCTCCATCCGCAGCGTCTTCACGAGAAACCGCGCGTCGAACCGGAATCGCGTCGTCTCCTCGAGCCATGCGCCCTCGGCCACCTTTCGCCTTTCAAGTCCGAATTGCGTTCCCTTCGCGATCTTGGCGAAAAGTCCGAATCCCATGCTGACGGTGTCGAACATCTCCGCCTCCACCTTCACCAACTCCGATTCCTCCTTGTCGATCCACAGCTTCCCGCGCATCTTTTCGAAGATGCGGGCGCGCATGTTCGACGGCTTGTAGCCGGGCCGGGGCTCGAACTCGAGGATCGTGGCGGGACGTCCGCGAATTGCCTCCTCACCTGCCTGTTTGTAGTCGAGCGCCTCGGGGAACTCCTGGATCCAGGCCTCTTCATTGCTCTGCTTTCTCCGGGCCGGCTTGGGAGCGGGCGGTTTGGCTTTCGCCGCCTTGGCCTCCGCGATCGAACGTTGGAGGCTGGCTTCCTGCCGGGCCTTCTCCGCCTCGTCGATTGGCTTACCGTTCCTCTCCACCACGCGGCCGATCGCGAAACCGTCGCGCATTTCGCGGACCACGACCTTCGATTCCTTGGACGTCTCCTTGCCAGCCGCGTCGAACTCCCGCTTTTCGCTGAACACGCGGTATAGGAAATCGCCCTTGCGGTTGTCTTCGCGGTTGATCCCGTGCAGCGACTGCTTCACCATCGCGCGGATCCCGGGCGGCGTTTCGGCGGAGAGGATTCCAGCCATGATCGGAAGAATGGCGAGGGACTTCATTCTGTCCATCCGACGCTCGAGACCACCGCCGAGTTCCGGGATTTTTCGCGGCCCGCCTACAATGAAGGAGTTCCCTCCTCGTGCCCGCCCTCCGATTCGAAATCCAAGCCACGTGCCCGGTCACCGGCGCCCGCGCCGGTCTGTTGCACACGCCGCACGGCGCGGTGGAAACACCGGTGTTCATGCCGGTAGGCACGCAAGGCTCGGTCAAGGGTCTCACTCAGCGGCAACTCGAGGAAGACGTCGACGCCCGAATCATTCTCGGAAACACTTATCATCTTTTTTTGCGCCCCGGCCATGAGGCGATCGCCCGCATGGGCGGGTTGCACCGCTTCATGCATTGGGATCGCGCGATCCTCACCGATTCCGGCGGATTCCAGGCGTTCAGTCTGAGCAAGCTCACCCGCATCGACGATCGCGGCGTGCTGTTTCGCTCGCACCTGAACGGCGATCCGCACCTGTTCACGCCGGAGTCCACCGTGGACGTGCAAACGGCGCTTGGCAGCGACATCATGATGGTGCTCGACGAGTGTCTCGCGTATCCGGCCAGCCACCAGGCCGCGCGCCATTCGATGGAGCGCACCATTCGCTGGGCGAGGCAGGCATTCGCTCACTGGACTCCGCGGTCGAACGGGCGGCAGGCGCTGTTCCCCATCGTGCAAGGCTCGATGTTCACCGACCTGCGGGCCGAATGCGCGGCGAGACTGGCCGAACTCGGCGCCGAGGGCTACGCCGTCGGAGGCCTGTCGGTTGGCGAGCCGCGGCCGGTGAGCCTCGAAATGACGGAGGCTTCCGTACCGGTACTTCCGGCGGACCGCCCGCGATACGTGATGGGGGTCGGCGCTCCGGAGGAATTGCCCGAGTACGTAGCCCGCGGGGTCGACATGATGGACTGCGTGATGCCCTCGCGAAACGCCCGCAATGGCTGCCTTTTCACTTCCACGGGCAAGCTGATCGTCAAGCACGCGCGCTTCAAGGAAGACACCGGGCCGGTGGACGAATCGTGCTCGTGCAGCACCTGCCGGAACTACAGCAGAGCCTATCTTCGCCATTTGTTCCAGGCCGGCGAAATGCTCTATTGCACCCTCGCCACCATCCACAACCTTCGCCGGTACCTTGACATCATGCGCCAAATGCGTCAGGCTATTTTGCTTGGGACATTCCCCGAGTTTTTAGCGGCGGCGCGTTCCCAGCCGGTGGAAGAATCGTAACGTGTGTGACGCATTCTTCCCCCCGCGGGCATCGCTCCGCCAGAGGCCCGATTGATACCCGCCTTCATCCTGCAAGCTTCCTCGCAACCCGCGAATCCGATCCTGAGCGTACTTCCTCTCGTGGCGATGTTCGGGATCATGTACTTTCTGCTGGTGCTGCCGATGCAGCGCCAACGAAAGAAGCAAAAGGAAATGCTGGAGCATTTGAAGAGCGGCGACATCGTCACCACCACGGGCGGCATTGTGGGGTCGATCATCTCGATGGCGCCGGAGACGGTTGTCCTCCGGGTGAAGCCCGACAACGTCAAATTGCAATTCGCGCGGTCCGCGATCGCGGGCGTCGCGACGGAAGAAAACAAGTAGAACGGCAATGAGCAAGAACCTTCGCTACAAGGCCCTGATCATCCTGGCGGTGATCCTCGGCTGCGTTTATCTGATCGCGGGCCTTCCCAAGTCGAAAGACGAATTGATGGCGAACCTTCGCAACAACATCAAGCTCGGTCTCGACCTCAAGGGCGGTTCCCATCTGATCTGCCAGATCCAGGTGCAGGATGCCTTCAAGGCGGAAGCCAACGCCACCATCGAGAGGCTGAAGCCGGCGCTGACCAAGGCGGGCGTCGCCTACGGCTCGATGGAAACCAACGATCCGCGGACGCTGGCCGACGCGGAGAAAATCGAGATCTACATCAAAGGCGTGCCGATCGACAAGACCGGTCCGTTTCGACAGGCAGTCACCGACAACGCCACCCAGTGGACTCTCTCCGGCGTCAACGCGACCGACTACCGGTTGAATGTGAAGACCACCGAGGCGATCCAGCTCCGCAAGGACACCGTTCAGCGCGCCATCGACACCATCGAGAAGCGCATCAACGGTCTGGGTCTGGCCGAATCCACCGTGCAACAGCGCGGGCGCGCCGAAGCCGACAGCGAAGTGATGGTGCAGATGCCGGGAGTGGACGATCCGGCCCGCGTCAAGCAACTGCTCTCCACCGCCGCCGTGCTCGAATTGGCCGAAGTGAAGAGCGGACCACATGCGAGCCGCGAAGCCGCCATGCAATCGGGCGGCGGCATGCTGCCGTTGAACTCGCGTCTGGTCCCGGCGTCCGGCCGGGGCGGGGAAGCGTCGGGTTCCTACTACGTGGTGTCGCGAATCCCGGTGGTTACCGGCCGCGACCTGCGCAACGCGCGTCCCAGCCGCGACGAGTTCGGCAAGTGGGAGACCGATTTCACTCTCTCGCAAGAGGCGGCGCGGCGGTTCGGCCAGTACACCGAGTCGAACGTAGGCAACCGGATGGCGATCATTCTGGACGGGCAGGTTCGCACGGCCCCGACGATTCAGAGCCGCATTGACGACAGCGGCCGCATCACGGGCGCGGGCACCGAGGCGGAGGCCGCCGATTTGTCGCTGGTCCTCAAGTCGGGATCGCTTCCGGCGGGTTTGAAGTACTTGCAGGAGACCACCGTCGGTCCGTCGTTGGGCGCGGACTCCATCCGGCAGGGCTTCCAGGCCGGCGCGGCGGGCCTTATCGCGGTGGTGTTGGTGATGTTGCTTTACTACAAGGGCGCGGGCGTCAACGCGACGGCGGCGCTGCTGCTGAACGCGCTGATCCTGATCGCGGCCGTAGTCTACTTCGACGCCGTGTTGACGCTGCCCGGCATCGCGGGAGTCATCCTCACGATCGGCATGGCGGTGGATTCCAATGTGCTGATCTTCGAGCTCATTCGCGAGGAGTTGCGGGGAGGCAAGGGCATCGCCGCGGCGATCGACGCGGGTTTCGGGCGCGCGTTTCTGACCATTATCGACACCCACGTGACCACCGTGGTCAGTTGCGCGTTCCTCTTCATCTTCGGGTCCGGCCCGGTGAAAGGGTTCGCGGTGACCCTGGTGATCGGACTGGTCGCGAATCTGTTCACGGCGGTATGGGTTTCGCGGGTCCTGTTCGACTGGTCCATCGAACGGAATCCGCGCATGGAAAGTTTGAGCATCTGACCGGTTTTGTGATACCGTTTTCAGATCGGCGTGGGAACAAGTTGGACGAGCCTGGTGTCTGAGAGATCATGAACCGGCCCGGTTTGCGGCATGGAAATTTTCAAGAATACGAATTTCGATTTTCTCGGCAAGAAGACCCCGTTCATCGCGGTGTCGATCTTGCTGCTCCTCGCGGGTTTCGCCAGTTTGGCGATGAAAGGCGGGCCGCGCTATGGCATCGACTTCGCCGGCGGCACGATGACGTACGTTCGCTTCGCGGTGAAGCAGGACGAAGACGGCATCCGAAAAGCCTTGGCTCGGAAGATTCCCGGCGAGGTCTCGGTCCAACCCATCACCGGGACCACCGAAGTGATGATCGGCACCGAACTACGGTCGGAGGGTGAATTGGAGAAGGCCCGGCAGGTCATGCTCGACACGTTGACCCAGACGTTCGGCACTCCTGGCGCCAAGCCGGACTTCCATTCCCTCGGATTGGACGGTCTGGTGGAGAAGCTCCAGGATCCATTGCAGAAAGCCAACGCGGGTATCGCAACCGACGGTCTCCGGACGCTGGCCAAGGCGGCGCTCGACTACCGGGACACGCCGCCGCGTTCGGGCCTCATCCCGAACTTCGACGATTTGAAGAACGTGCCCGGCATGACGCAGCCGGTGATCGACGTGATGAAGCAGGAGCTTTCCCTTGCGCCGTACCTGGTACGCAGCTTCGAACTGGTGGGTCCCAAGATCGGCCAGGAGCTGCGTTGGCAGGCGATCCAGGTGACGTTGCTGGCGCTGGCGGGCATGCTCGTGTATATCGGCTTCCGTTTCGAATGGGTTTACGGCATCGCGGCGGTGATCGCGGTTTTTCACGATACGCTGATCACGATCGGACTGTTCTCGATCTTCGACAAGGAGTTGTCGCTGCCCGTGGTGGCGGCGCTGCTGACGCTGGTCGGCTATTCAATGAACGACACGATCGTGGTGTTCGATAGAATCCGCGAGAATCTGCACGCTCAGAAGAAGGAGCCGTTCGCGGCGCTGGTGAACGCAAGCATCAACCAGACCTTGAGCCGGACGTTGATGACTTCGGGTCTGACGTTCCTGACGGTACTGGCCCTTTGGTTGTTCGGGGGCCAGGTGCTGAACGGATTTTCGTTCGCGCTGGTAGTGGGAATCATCGTTGGTACTTATTCGTCGATTTTTATCGCCAGTCCGATCCTGATTTTCTGGCAGAATATGCTGGAGAGCAGGAAATCGGCGGCGGTAGCGGCTCCGGCCGGTCCCGTCAGGGAAGCGGTGAAGGAGCCGGCGAAGCTGGCCGTCAAGGCGGCGCCGAAGAAGGGCGTCCGGGCGGTCAAGTGATGGATTTCAGAAACTGATCGCCAGGGGCAGCCCCGGCGGGAAGGAAGAGAGAGAAAATGTTCGAGCAAAGCTTGATTGAAGTGCAAGGTAAGACGACCAAAGCATCGTCGATCCTGGTCTCGACGCTGGTCCAGGTCGGACTGGTCCTCGTCGCGGTCGTCATCCCGATGATCTTCTTCGAAACGCTGCCGGGCGTGCAGTTGTCCAGCTTCCTGGTGCCGCCCCCGCCGCCGCCTCCTCCGCCCCCGCCGCCGCCTCCGGCGCCGCCGAAGGTGGTCAAGGTGATTCCGCGGCAGTTCGACGCCAACAAACTAATGGCGCCCAAACAGGTGCCCAAGGAAATCGCGGTCATCAAGGAAGACGAACTGCCCCCGCCCGTTACCCAGGCGGCGGGCGTCGTCGGCGGCGTCCCGGGCGGCGTGCCCGGCGGCTCCATGGGCGGCGTGATCGGCGGCATCATCGGTTCGGTGCCGCAGGCGGCTCCTCCTCCGCCGCCTCCAAAGGTGGAAGAGAAGCCCAAGCCCGTGACTCCCAGCCGCATCCGCGTGGGTGGTAACGTGCAATCGGCGAAGTTGCGCCGCCAGCCCAAGCCGGCTTACCCGCCGCTGGCCCGTCAGGCGCGAATCCAAGGCGTGGTCAAGTTCACCGCGATCATCGCCAAGGACGGATCCATTCAGAACCTCCAACTGATCACCGGCCACCCGCTGCTGGTGCAGTCGGCCACCGACGCCGTGAAGCAGTGGTTGTACGAACCCACGCTTCTGAACGGCGAACCGGTGGAAGTCGTCACTCAGATCGACGTCAATTTCACACTGACCCAGTAGGAGCCCAGCGGTTCGGGCATCCGCCGGTCAATCGGCTAGACTCAAATTCACAATCAACTCGCAGGAGACTCCATCATGCTCGTAAATATGCAACTTTTCGCTTTCCTGTTGCTTCAGGAAGGCGCCGCTGTCTCGTTCGATCTACTCTCGATGTGGAGCCAGATGGGCTGGCTCGCACGGGCAGTCGTTATCGTGATGTTCGTCATGTCGGCGTACTCGATCGGCGTAATGATCGACCGCCTCATCGCCTACAACGGCGCCCGCGCCCAGTCCCGGCTGTTCGCGCCCCAGGTGGCCGGCGCGCTGCGCGAAGGCAAGCTCGACGAAGCCATCAAGATCGCCGACCGCTACAAGAAGAGCCATCTCGCCAAGGTCGTCGTCGCCGGTCTGCAGGAATTCAAGGCCCACCAGGTCAGCTCCGAGATTTCGGGCGAAACGATCGAAGCCAGCCGCCGCGCGCTCGAGCGCTCGGAAGCCATCGTACACGCGGAACTGAAGCGCGGCGTCGGCACGCTGGCCACCATCGGTTCGTCGGCTCCCTTCGTCGGACTGTTCGGAACCGTCGTCGGCATCATCAACGCGTTCAAGGGCATCTCGACCGAAAAGTCGACCGGCCTCGGCGCGGTTGCCGGTGGTATTTCGGAAGCGCTGGTCACCACCGCCATCGGCTTGTTCGTCGCGATCCCGGCCGTCTGGATGTTCAACTACTTCAGCGCCAGGCTGGAGGCGTTCGACGTCGAGATGGGCAATTCCGCTTCGGAACTGGTCGACTATTTCATCAAGCGTTCGAGCAAGGTAGGCGCGGGCAAATAAGCCCCGCGTTTTCCCGCGCGGCGAGTCGATTGTGAACCGCGGCGCCGCGGGGCGGAAACGCCTCGCGGCCCTGGCGGACGCGCTGGAGAATCGAGGAGGAAAAGCAAATGGCGAAACAAAAAGCGCCCGACCTGGTAGCCGACATCAACGTGACCCCGATGGTCGAAAAATAATTGCTCGACACGTACATCGCAGGCAACGGTACGGCGGCGCTCTCTGCCGCAGGTCGAAAGATCCCGTCAGCGTCGCTCCAGCCGGTGATCGCCATGCCGCTCGCGGCGCCGCGCAGATCGAGGTAGTCGGCGTACGACCACGTATCGATCAGCTCGTCGCCCGCTTGT
>SYLY01000271.1 GCA_005808475.1 Acidobacteriota bacterium | reverse complement strand
GTCTTCACCCTGAGTTTTTCAAGCACTTTTTCGACGGGCCGGACAGAACACGCATTACAAGCATTGAACTTAGCCAATTGTAAATCCTGCGGCGGACCCCGAAAACGCCCCAAAACGCCGCGAACTGCGAAAGTCAGGCTAAGACACGGGACCGCGGGCCGTGGCCTCAGCGCAATGAAATCAGGGAGTCACTCGCTGCTAGGCCGGGCCGGCAACGGAGTTACGCGGATCTTGCGGTCGTTGACCACGCAGAAGTGCCCGGCCCAGGCCACGCCCGATTGGAGGGTGGCAATCGCAAGGGCGGCGGACTCCTTCGGAGTGAGCGAGCCGGTTCGGAACAGGATGACTCCACACGAAGCCGGCAGGCCCTGACGGAAGGCTAGATCCCCGAAGTCCTTGTCGAAGGTGAGCAGCGTGCGGTCCTCAGCCGATGCGATCCCGAGGACCTCGATGTCGGGTAGTCCGGGATTGGTTTCGGCTATAGAGGTAACGTCGAATCCAGACTGCCGCAATAGGCGCAACGCGTCACGCGGGAAGTTCTCGTCAGCGACGAACTTCAAGCAGGTTGGAGGGGGACGACGTGCTCAGTGTGCAGGAGTTCGGCGGCATAGGCCAAGCAGGCTTGGATGTCTTCCTGACGGATGTGCGGATAGTTGTCCAGGATCTGCTGTTGGGTCCACCCGGCGGCAAGAAGATCGACAATGAACTCGACGGCGAGCCGTGTGCCTTTGATGACTGGCTTGCCAACAAGGACCTTGGGGTCGACCATAATGCGTTCGCGCCAGTTCAGCACCATCGAATACCAGGATACCAGCCGCGTCACGATATGTCGCGATGTCGTTATCCAACCGGTGCGCAGCGCACCGCCGTACCAATCGCGAACCGTTGGCTTGGCGATGCGCCAAGTACCGTTGCCGGAAGTACGCCGACGGGGAGATCCGCTTCGTAGCCGGAGAACGTCTTGCGGATGTCGAACCGGAGCGGGTATGGTCCGGTCAGGATCGCAGCGCACGATGGCGAGCACACGGCGGACGCGGAGTAGAAGTTCTCGAACCGCGCGCCGGACGCGGCCGAGGCGTCGATGTTCGGCGCGCCCCAGCCCATGTCATCGGCGAGCGGCAGCACGATGTTCGGCTTTCTCGCGGGCGATTGGGCCGCCGCGGACGCCGCCGATGCGAGCCAGTTTCTTCGCGTCATTCGATAGCCAGTGTATCCTGGCGCCACGCAAAAAACATCACACGCGGGGAATGTTCCAGGACCTGTTAGAATCTAGGCAGCGAATGAACTCTGGCGGTTCGGACTCCCCTGTGACCGCGACGATCACTTCGGCGCTCGACCGCGCCCGCCAGGAGGCCCGCGAACAACTGGCCGCGGCTTGGCAGGCGCATGTCGAACGCGTCGAGGGTGAGTTGCGTTCGCGTTGGGGCGGTCACCTGGAATCGCTGCTGAACGAACGATTTCACGAGCTCTCCACGGAGTTGACCTCGCGGCTCGAGGCCGAGTTCGCGGAGCGGATCAAGGCCGAGGTCGAAGCCGCGCGCGCCGACGAACGCCACTCGTCGATCCGGCGCGTGAGCGAGCACCTGAACGCGGCCGCCCGCCGGCTGCGCACCGTCGAACGCCAGGATGAGTGGGCGTCCACGCTCACCGACGCGGCGCTCGGATTCTGCGATCGCGTGGGCGTATTCTCGATTCAGGGCAAGAACTTGCGCCTCGAGAAGTGCTCGCAACCGGTGGGGTCCTGGGAGGCTCCGCTCGAGGAGGCGCCCGCCATCGCGCAGGCCGTGGAATCGCTCGAACCGATGGTTTCGGCGTATTCGCCCGGGCAGATTTCGCCCTCGCTCGCCGCGGTGCTCGGGCAGGTGGCGCCCAAGCTGTACGCATTCCCGATCGTCACGCGGGGCAAGGCGGTTGGCGTGCTGACGGCGGAGGGCGAGTCCGCCACGCTCGATCCCAACGCGCTCGAATTGCTCGCCTCCATCGCGTCGAGCGTTTACGAGATCCGCTCGGCGGAAAACGAGCGGAAAGAGACCGAGGGCTTGGTCAAAATCGAGGAAGCGCCCCGGCAGCCCGTCCAGCCCACCTGGACCAGCCTGCCCGCGGACGACCAGGATCTCCACCTGCGCGCGCAACGTTTCGCGCGCGTGCAAGTCGCCGAGATGAGGCTGTACAAGTCGCAGGCGGTGAAGGAAGGCCGAGCCGAGAAACGGCTGTACCGTTGTTTGAAAGAGGACATCGATCGCGGAAGAGATCAATTTCGCCAACAGTTCCTGCTGAACTCCGCCTCGATGACCGATTACTTCCATGTCGAGTTGGTGAGAACACTGGCCAATGACGATTCCGAACTGTTGGGCCCGGATTATCCCGGTCCTCTGGCTTAGCGCGGTTCCCGTAGCGGCGCCGCTGGCGGGAGCGGGCGCGATCGACACCCTCGCGCACGACTACCGCGCCAAGAACGAACCCTCGCGCCGGGCCGCGCTCGCCAATTTCGCGGCGGCGCGCGGAATGGCTCCGGACGCCGCTCTGGCGCGCCTGGCGCTGGGGGCGCTGGACCTCGAACACGGGCGTCCCACGGAGGCGCTCGCCAGCCTGCAGGCGGTGCGCGGAATCCTGCCGCTGATCGGAGATCACCTCGACTTCGCGGCGGCTCGCGCGCTGGTGCAACTCAATCGCAGGGAAGAGGCGATTCCACTTCTCGAGAAGGCGATCGCCGCCACGCCGGTTTCGCCACGCCGGGGCGACGCAATGGTGATGGCGGCCGAGATCCTGCTCGAAGCCGGCAAGCCGCAACGCGCGGTGGAGATCGTTGGACCGTACGCGGCGAATCTGCCCGCGCCCAAGGGACTGCTCGTCTACGGCTCTTGTCTCGAAGCCGCCGGAGACCTGCCCTCGGCTGTCATGCGGCTCCAGCGCGTCTATTACGAGTTCCCCAAATCGGAAGAAGCGGGGAAAGCGGAGGCGATCCTGAAGCGGATCAAGCCCCGGCTGGGCGAAAGCTATCCCCCGGCCACCGGCGCGGCGATGCTGGACCGGACAAGGAAGCTCATCGATGGCGGCGATCCGCGTCGCGCGCTGGAAGAACTGATGGGGATGGAGCCGTATTTCTCGGGCGCCGAGCGCGACGCGGCGCGAATCGAAATCGGGCGGGCGCGGGCCGGAATGCGCGACTACAAGGGCGCGATCTCCTATCTCCGGGATCTGAAGCCGGCCGCGGCCGAGGCGGACGCCAATCGCCTCTTTCAGTGGTTCACCATCGCCAAGCGCGCGGACATGGGGACGGAATGGTCCGCCGCGCTGGCCGAGTTCGCCAAGCGGCAACCGGGTTCCCCGCTTCGCGCCCAGGCTCTGACCGATTCGGCGAACGGAGCGTTGGTGACCAACCGGACCGATGTCTACGAGCCCATCTACAGGGCTTGCGCCGAGGCCGCTCCAGGGGATTCCAGATCCGCGTTCTGTAGTTTCCGCGTGGCCTGGCTCCACTATCTGCGACGCCAGCCGGACGCTGTCCAGCTTCTTCGCCGGCACGTCGAATCGTTCCCGGCGTCCGACGACACGGCGAGCGCGCTTTACTTCCTGGGGCGCTCGGCCGAATCGAACGCCGACTTCGGCAGCGCCCGGGCCTACTACGAAGCGGTGGACCGCCGTTATCCGAACTTCTACTACGCGATGGTGTCGCGCGAGCGGTTGGCGAACGCCCGGGTGAAGGCGGCCGAGCCGAACGGCGCCGCGCTGACGGGCCTGCGCCTGCCTCCGCCGGGTCCGGCTCCGGATTTCGACATCGACGCGGCGACGCAGACGAGGATCGACCGCGCGCGGTTGCTGGACTCGGCGGGGCTGGAAGACTGGGCCGAGATCGAGTTGCGGTTCGCGGCCAGGAACGGCGCCAAGCCGAACGTGGTGGCGATCGAGATGACACAAGTCCTCTCACAGGTGGGCCGGGAAGAGCAGGCGTTGCGATACACCAAGGCGTTTTCGAACGGATATCTGGGCTGGTCGTTCGACCAGGCTCCGCTCTCGTTCTGGAAGGCCGCCTTTCCGATGCCCTATCAGGAACCGCTCCGGCGCTATAGCCAGGAGCGGTCGCTGGACCCGCACATCGTGGCGGGGCTGATCCGCCAGGAATCCGAGTTCGACGCCAAGGTCGTATCCCGCTCGAACGCGATCGGACTGGCCCAGATCATGCCCGCCACCGGACGCGATCTCAGCGGCCGGCTCGGCGTTCGCTGGTTCCAGACGCCGATGCTGTACGAGCCCGACTACAATCTGCGGCTCGGCTCATTCTACCTGCGGATGTTGCTCGACAGCCTGGAAAAGAACTGGGTCGCCGTATTGGCCGCCTATAACGCCGGCAAATCGCGGGCGGACATGTGGCTGCGGTGGGCCGACTACAGCGAGCCCACCGAGTTCATCGAGAACATCCCGTTCCACGAAACCCGCAACTATGTGCAGATCGTGTTGCGCAATGCCGACATGTACCGGCGCGTCTACGGCAGTCTGCCGCCGGTGGTGGCTCGCGTGGTTCCGTTGCCCGCGCCTCCGCCAGCCGCCGCGCGAGCCGCGGCTCCCGTCCGCCGCGCGCCCGCGCGCAAGAAGCGCTAACCTCTACGATTGGGCGTCACTACCGTTCCTTCGAAACAGTCCGTGGGCCGGCAGGCCTCCACGGCCCGGCCGCGCTTCCGCAGCAGCCGCACGCGCAACTTCACCGAATCGGTGATCCGCGAGATGACCCGGCTCGCCGTGATGCATGGCGCGGTGAATCTGGCGCAAGGGTTCCCCGATTTCGCCGCGCCGGAGGAGATCAAAGCCGCGGCGCGGGAGGCGATTTCCGCCGAGCACAACCAGTACACCATCACCTGGGGAGCCCGGAATTTTCGCGACGCCATAGCCGGGCACTATTCGCGCCGGCACGGGCTCGACTACGATCCCGAGCGAGAAATCACGGTCGTCTGCGGCTCCACCGAGGCCATGATCGCGGCGCTACTCGCAACGACCGATCCTGGCGAGGAAGTCATCGTGTTCGAGCCCTACTACGAGAACTACGGACCCGACACATGGCTTTGCGGAGCCACGCGCCGCCTGGTCCGGCTGCATCCGCCGGACTGGACGTTCGATCCCGAGGAATTGCGCCGCGCCTTCAATTCGCGCACCAAGGCGATCATCGTGACCAATCCTCACAATCCGGCGGGGAAGGTCTTCAGCAGAGCGGAGCTCGAGACCATCTCGGAACTGTGCCAGGAGCACGACACGCTCGCCATCACCGACGAGATCTACGAACACATTCTCTACGACGGAGCGGTCCATATTCCCATCGCGACGTTGCCGGGCATGCGAGACCGCACGATTCTGGTCAACAGCCTGAGCAAGACGTTTTCCGTTACCGGATGGCGCGTCGGCTGGATGTTGGCGGCGCCCGATCTCACCGATTCGATCCGCAAGGTTCACGACTTCCTCACGGTCAACGCCGCCGCGCCGATGCAACAGGCGGGAGTGCTGGCGCTCGGGCTCGGCGAGGAGTTCCATGCCGGCCTGCGCGAGCACTACCGGGAGCGCCGCGACTTCCTCCTTGGCGCACTGAACGGCGCCGGCTTCCGTTGCTTCACTCCGCGCGGCGCGTACTACATCATGGCGGACATCTCCGGTTTCGGCTACCCGGACGATCTCTCCTTCGCGCGATACCTTCTCGAGAGCGTGGGAGTGGCGGCGGTGCCGGGATCGAGCTTCTTCGAGGATCCGCGCGACGGAGCTTCGCTGATCCGTTTCTGCTTCTGCAAGAAAATGGAAACTCTGCGGGCCGCCGCGGACAGGCTTTCCGGGGCCGCCGGACGGCGCTGACCGCGTCTGGATTCTAGAGCTTCAACAACGTGCGCAGCCGCTTGGTCTGCACGCGGCTGACCGGGATTTCCGTGCCCTTCTTGTCGTCCATCTTTACCTGATAGCTCGACTTGAACCACGGGATCACTTCCCGAATTCGGTGGATATTTACCAGATAGGAACGGTGCACCCGCCAGAACGTGTCCGGGTCGAGATTCGACTGCAACTCCTCGATCGTCCGGTAGTTCACCACGCCCTCGAACGCGCCGGTCACCACCGTGATGGTGCCGTCCTCGATCGTGGCGAAGATGATCTCGGGCGCGTCCACGACGAAGTGGCGGCCTTGCGCCCGCACCAGGATCTTGGCGCGCTCGAGCGACGTGCGAGGTCCGGAGGGAACCGCCGGAGCGGGCGCGTCCGCGGAGGCTCGCGCCCGTTCGAGCACGAACTTCGAGGCCCGGGCCACCGTTTCACCCAGGCGGTCCTTTTCGACGGGCTTGAGCAGGTAGTCGAGCGCCTCCAGGCGGAACGCTTCGACGGCGTACTGATCGTAGGCGGTCGCCAGGATGAAGTACGGCTGGTACCCGCCTCCATCGCGGATCTTCCGGATGACGCTCATGCCGTCCATTCCCGGCATCTGGACGTCCAGGAACACGACATCCGGCTCCAGTTCGTCTATCCGCTGGGCGGCTTCCAGACCGTTGGAGGCGGTGGCGATGATGTCCACCTCCGGGAAGTCCCGAAGCAGGTACGTCAGCTCGTCCAGGGCCAATCGTTCGTCGTCCGCCAGTATCGCGCTCAACACGCCGGCGCCCCGTGGTTGCATTCGGAAGTGATAGTATAGCAGCTTGAGCATTTAATCCCTCCCGCTCAGCACCCGCCATTTTTCAGGAGTTTTTGTTTGTCCAATCCCTCCCCAGCCACGATAGCGCCCGCCAAGGGAAAGCTCGGCGTTCTGATTCCCGGCATGGGCGCCGTGGCCACCACATTCATGGCCGGCGTCGAACTCGTGCGAAAAGGCAAGTCGAATCCGGTCGGTTCGTTGACCCAATTGGCGACCGTCCGGCTCGGCAAACGCACCGACGGCCGGTCGCCGATGATCAAGGACTTCGTGCCCTTGGCCAAACTGACCGATCTGGTCTTCGGCGGCTGGGATATCTATGAGGACAACGCCTACCAGGCGGCCACGAACGCGGCCGTGCTCGGCAAGGAACACCTGGGGCAGGTGAAGAAGTTCCTCGGTGGCATCAAGCCGATGACGGCGGTGTTCGACCAGAACTACGTCAAGAGAATCAACGGCCCGAACGTGAAGACCGGCGCCAACAAAATGGCGATGGCCGAGCAGTTGATGGCGGACATCGCCGGCTTCAAGAAGGCCAACAAGTGCGACCGCCTGGTGATGATCTGGTGCGGATCGACGGAAACGTTCACCAAGCCGTCCGCCGTTCACGCCACGCTGGCCGCGTTCGAAAAGGGATTGGCCAAGAACAGCGCCGACATCGCGCCGAGCCAGGTGTACGCCTACGCCGCGCTGAAGTCGGGCGTGCCGTTCGCCAACGGAGCGCCCAATCTCACGCACGACACGCCCGCGCTGCTCGACATGGCGCGGGACAACGGCCTGCCCGTTTGCGGCAAGGACTTCAAGACCGGCCAGACGTTCATGAAAACGCTGCTCGCGCCCGGCCTCAAGTCACGCATGCTGGGAATCAACGGCTGGTTCTCGACGAATATCCTCGGCAATCGCGACGGCGAGGTGCTGGACGATCCCGGGTCCTTCAAGACCAAGGAAGAGACCAAGCTCAGCGTGCTCGACCAGATCCTGCAGCCCGAGCTTTATCCCGGGCTGTACAAGGACCTGTACCACGCGGTGCGGATCAACTACTATCCGCCGCGCGGCGACGAGAAGGAGGGCTGGGACAACATCGACATCTTCGGATGGCTCGGCTATCCGATGCAGATCAAGATCGACTTCCTTTGCCGCGATTCCATCCTGGCCGCGCCCATCGTGCTCGACCTGGTGCTGTTCATGGACCTGGCCCAACGCGCCGGCATGCGCGGCATCCAGGAGTGGCTGTCGTTCTACTTCAAAGCTCCGATGACGGCGCCGGGCCTCTATCCCGAGCACGACATCTTCATTCAGTTGATGAAGCTCAAGAACAGGCTGCGCTACCTGATGGGAGAAGACCTGATTACGCACCTGGGTCTCGAATACTACGACTAGCCGGAACCGGGCGCGATGAGAGTCCTGGTCGTCGGCGGTACGCTGTTCATCGGAAAGCTCCTTGTCAAGGAGCTGCTCAAGGCGGGTCACGCGGTTTCGATCCTGCATCGCAAACCGGGGCACGACTTCGGCAAGCGCGTGGCCGAACTCATCGGCGACCGCAACGATCCCTCGTCGTTCAAGGCCGCCGTGGAAGGCCGGGAGTTCGACGTGGTGTTCGATAACGTCTACGACTGGGAACGCGGCACCACGGCGGAACAGGTGGGCGCGACAGCGATGGCGTGCGGCAAGCTGCAGCGGTACATCTTCATGTCGTCGGTGGCCGCCTACGGCGACGGACTCAATCACCAGGAAGGCGACGGGTTGGCGATCGACACCCACCCCGACAGCTACGTTCGCAACAAGGCGCAGAGCGAGCGGGTCCTGTTCCGGCTGCATCAGCGCCACGGTTTGCCGGTGGTGACGCTGCGTCCGCCCTACGTCTACGGGCCGGAGAATCCGTTCTACCGCGAGCAGTTCTTCTGGGATCGATTCGCGGCGGGCCGCCCCGTGCTGGTGCCCGGCGACGGACGCCGCCTCATGCAGTTCGTCTTCGTGAAGGACCTGGTGGATGCCTGCATCAAGGCGATGGATTGCCCCGGCGCGGTGGGACACGCGTTCAACGTCGCCAATCCCAAGCCGGTGACGCAGACGGAGCTGATTCAGGCGCTGGCGGCGGCGGCCAAATACCAGCCGTCGATGGTCCACGTTCCGCGCGAGAATCTACTGGCGGCCGGCGGCCATCCGATGCGAGCGCCGCTGTACTTCGGCGTCTACTACGACATGCCGCCCATCACGATGGTGACGCAGAAGATCCAACGCGTGCTCAAGTGGCAGTCCACGCCGTTCGACCAGGGCTTGAAAGAGTCCTACAAGTGGTACCAGAAGAACTCCAACGGAGCGCCGAAGAACTTCGACTTCGAGGACAAGATGCTCGCGGCGTACGGACCCAAGACCCACGGATAGAAGCCCATGAAAATCGCGGCCATCGAGACCTACATCGCCGGCAATCCCTGGAAGAACTGGCTGTTCGCCAAGGTGATCACCGACGAGGGCATTCACGGGGTCGGCGAGGGCACCCTCAACTTCCTGCCGAAAACGGTGGAAGCGGCCGTTCACGAACTGAAGCCGCACATCCTGGGCCTGGATCCGTTCCAGGTGGAAACGATCCACACCCGGCTGATCCGCGACATCTACGGCGACGGCGCGCAGATCCAGATGTGCGCCATCGCGGCGATCGAAATCGCGCTGTGGGACATCATCGGCAAGGCGTGCAATCAGCCCGTCTATAACCTGTGGGGTGGACGCTGCCACGACAAGCTGCGAGCCTACGCCAACGGCTGGTATCGCGGGCCGCGCACCCCGGAATCGTTCCACGAGAAGGCGCGGGAGGTGGCGCGGCGCGGCTATACGGCGCTGAAGTTCGATCCGTTCGGATCGATGTGGCGCACCTGCTCCGCCTACGACTTCGACTTGTCCGTCGACATCATCCGCGCGGTTCGGGACGCGGTGGGTCCGCGGGTGGACATCCTGATCGAGGGGCACTGCCGCTTCAACGTGGCCACCGCGCTCCAGTTCGCCGATGCCATGGCGCCCATGCGGCCCGCCTGGTTCGAGGAGCCGGTGCCGCACACCAACAACGCCGCGATGGTGGAAGTGGCGCGGCGCAGTCCGGTTCCCATCGCCACGGGCGAGTCTTTCTCCAACAAGCAGCAGTTCGCCGAACTGCTGAAGAGCGAGGCGGTGAGCATCCTGCAGCCGGAGCCGCTGAATCTCGGCGGCCTGTGGCCTACGCGCAAGATCTGCGACATGGTGGACGCGCACTTCGGCGTGGTGGCGCCCCACAGCGCGCAGGGACCGGTCTGTTCGGCCGCCTGCGTGCAACTGAACGCAAGCCTGCCCAACTTCTACGTGCACGAGATTTTCGACGAATTCAACGAGCCCTGGATCCACGATATCGTGACGAATCCGGTGCGGGTGGTGGATGGCTACATCGACATTCCAGACCGCCCCGGCTTGGGCATCGACCTGAACCTCGAGGAGATCGCGCGCCATCCCTATCGCGCGGAGAACTTCCTGCCGCTGTTCAAGCCGGGCTGGGAACTGCGGCGCACGCAGGCGGATGTCGAGTAGAGCCGCCTGGCTGGCGATCTTCGCGGGGACCGTTCTCGGGCAGGAAGGGTTCCGCGTGACGCCATCGGTCCGGCAGGGCGAGACCATCGAGATCGAAGCGCCGCCGGGCCAGTTCAAGGCCCGGCTGGGGACGCTCACCGTTCCCCTGTTCGCGGAAAAGGGACGTTCGGTGGGAGTGCTGCCGGTGGTGGTGACGCACCCGCCCGGCGTGCATCGCGTCACGATCCTGGGCGAAGGCGGCCGCGTGGCGCACGAGGCGAAGATCACGGTCGCGGACGCGAAGTATCCGATCCAGAACATCGCCGCCACAAAGGCCATGAAAGCGCTTGGCCCGCTGCCGGGCGAAATGGAGGCGATGACGGCGTTGCACCGGTCGGTGACGCCCGAGCGCAAGTGGTCCCGTCCGTTCGGGCCGCCGGTCCCCGATTGCCGCAATTCGTCGTTCGGCGTGCTGCGCTATCACAACGGCAAGGCGAGCGGAAACTACCATCGCGGGCTGGACCTGCTTTCGCCCGCCGGACGGCCGGTGAAGGCGGCGGCGGCCGGAACGGTGAAGGTGGCGCGGATGTGGCGGATGCACGGCGGCACGGTGGGCATCGATCACGGACAAGGCGTCACCACGCACTACTTGCATCTGTCGAAGATCGCGGCCCAGGAAGGGCAGGAGGTCCGCCAGGGCGACGTCGTCGGATTCGTGGGCGCGACGGGGTTCGCGACGGGTCCGCATCTGCACTGGGGCTTGTATGTGTTCGGCGTGCCGGTGAATCCGGTGCAGTGGGCGCCCGCCGTGCCGCGTTGCCAGTAGGCGCGCTACTCCCGCACCGCCATCACGCGGCCTTCGAGCGCCGGTTCGATCCGCCCGGCTCGCGCGGCATGGCCGTAGAGCGCCATGGTGAACGACACGCCGGTGGTCCGGTAGTCGAGCTTGCCGAAGCGGCCAGCCAGCAGGATCGTTTCGCGCTCCACCACTTGCCCCTCGAGCGCGACCTTGTAGACTCGATCCGGATCCAGGCTGCTGGACGCGATCCGCTTGCCGGCCGGAGCGCCGCGCCGGAACGTGTACTGCATCCCCGACACCAGCACCTGCCGGCTGGCCCCGGCGCGATCGGCGCCCATCGGCAACGCCTTGCCCGGATCGAGGTTCGCGTCCAGGATCTCGAGAATGTCGCTGCCCTTCAGATCGGCGAGCACCAGATACTGATCGAACGGCCGGTTCGCCTGGATCAGATCCACCACGTCGACCTGGCCCGCGGGCAGGGGCAGCCCGCGATAATACTGGCGGTTGAACAGCGCGATGTCCGCTCCAGCGGCGGTCCGAAGCGCGTCCGCGATCCAGTTGCCGAGTTCGGGCTCGATACCCTCCATCCCCAATTCGCGCGACGTCGTCGAGACTGGAGTCCGGCGGTAGACCGCGGGGTCGCTGACGCGGCGGGGCTGCTTCACCGCCTTGCCCCCGCGCACCAGCACCTCCTCCTCCGCGCCCACCTTTCCTCGAAACATGCGGCGGCCGTTGACCGTTAGCGCCAGTTCCGGCCCGGGCGGCCGCACCGCGATGGCGGCGACGTTGTCGAGCGTCAGGTCCAGGCGCGCATCCGCCCCGCGTCCCGTCACCCTAGCCACGGCGCCCGGCTTCTCGATCTCTCGAATGGAGATGCCGTAGGCGTCACCGTGGCGCGGCGTGTCGGCCACGAAGACGAACTCGGCGGGACGAGCGACGCGCTTGTGGCGCAGCAGCCAGGCGAACACGCGGTCGAAGTCCTGCACCGGTGCGGAGTGGCCGCCGCCGGGGATGGTTTCGAGCGTCACCGGATTGCCGAGCGCGCGCATGCGGTCGACGCCGGCCTGGACGCCGCGATGGTAGAAGCCGGCATCCTTCTCGCCCGCGATCCAGAGCATCGGCACGTGCTTCCCGTTTTCGGCGAGCCACGGCCATCCGTAAGCGGCGGCGAGCGGCGCGGCGGCGGCGAACCGGTCCGGGTGATGCAGGGCGATGTAGGCGGCGCCGGTTCCGCCCATGGAGTGGCCCGTGAGATACACCCGATCCTCGTCGACGCGGTAGCGCTTCTTCACATCCGCCAGCACCTCGAAGACATCCGCCTCGCCGATGCCACGATACTCGGTGACGCCGCGCGCCAGCGGACTGACGACGATCGCGCCGTGCTTCTCCGCCGCCGGTTTCAGCGTCCCGTAGGTGGGCTGATCGAACAGCGTGTTCTCGTCGCCGCCGGTGCCGTGCATCGCCACCACCAGCGGGAACGACCGCGAGCCGTCGTAGCTCGAAGGAACGTAGACGCGGTACGGCTGATCCGTACCGTCGATCGCCGACCGGTGCGTCAGGCGGACGTCTTGCCCCGCCACGAAGAATGCCAGAAGCCAGATCATCGCATCACACCTTCAGATTCGGGAACCAAAGCCGCCGCGCGTTTTCGCCGAGAATCAGGCGCCGTTCGCGCTCCTTCAAAGGCAGGGCTTCGGAGAAGATCCGGACGTGTTCGGCGTAGCTGACCTTCGGTGTCCACAACTCGTTCGGATAGCTGCTGGACCACACGCATCGCTCGGCGCCGTACGCGGCGATCACCTCGAGGCAGGCGTGGTGCAGATCCTGGCACGGATACTCTTGCTTCGTGCCCGTGCCGATGAAGTCCACTTTTGCATACAGGTTCTTAAAGCGCGACAGCCGGCAGACCGTACGCGTGTCTTCCTCGAGATTCGGTCCCGGCTTCAGATCCATGCAATGACAGAAGCCAATCGTGAGCTTGGGGAAGTCCTTCATCAGCCGGGATGCGCTATCCACCAGTTCCCGCCGCATCAGGAAGATGTCGACGCTGAGCCCCTCGTCCGCCACCACCTTCCACATCGCGCGCACTTCCGGATCGTCGAATCCGGCTTTCGGCCGCGTGGTGGACGGGATGCTCCGCAACGACTTCACTCCGTATTCGCGCGCGAACTTCCGCAACAGCGCCGGGCTTTCCGGATTCCCCGGGTCGAGCGTGCACACGCCCGCCATCCACGACGGGTTCGCCTTGGCCGCGTCGCACAGGTAGCTGTTGTCGTAGCCGTAGTACGTCACCGTTTGAATCGCGCGGACGGCGGACACCCCGGCCGCCAGACTCTCCTTCCGCAGATGTTCGGCGGAGCCCTTTCCCGGCGGCGGCCGTAGCGGTTTGTCGCGCACGGGATAGCGCTTTTCGTCCTGCGAATAGATGTGCGCATGGACGTCGATAATCAGCATGGGGCAAGTATACTATCCGTTCGGATCGGCCCAGGCGTGGAGCTTGGCGTCCACCGCGGAGACCACCGCGCCGCGCGCGGCGGCGCGATCCACGCCGTGCATCAGCAGCGAGTCGTACTCGGTGTGTCGATGACGGACGTGCGCGCGAACGGCCAGCCGCAACGCCTCGGGATCGAGTTCGCGGCCGGCTTCCGAGCGTCCCACGCGTCCGCTGCCCCGCTCCATCGTGTGGCGCGCGATCGATTCGGCCTCCGCCGCCGGGCAGCCGGGGAAAATCGTGCGGATGGCGTCCAGCGCGCGCCTGGCCAGATCGGCGTCGCCGCGATCCCGCCGTTCGGCGTCCCTGGCGCGGCGGGCGGCGCGCGCGGCTTCGTCCTCGAGGCACTCCGATTCGGCGCGTTCGAGCGCGGCTTCGTCCACGAGCAGCCCCTGCCGCTCATAATGCTTGCGAGCGCGGCTGAACCGGAGGACGATCGCCGCGAGTCCACTGTACTTGCGCGCGCGGCGGGAAAGGGCCGCGTCACCGCGCGGGAGCCAGACCAAATGGTCGAGGTCGGCGCAGGCGAGACACACCGCGGCGCCCTTTTCGAGCACGATGAGCGCGCCCTTCCCGAGTTCGGCCTGGCATTCGCCGCAGACGGAGTCGCGCAGCGTGTCGTACACGAGCAGGTCGGGCGCGGCGGTCTCGGAGTCGACGATGCGGCGCCGCTCGCGGTCGGTGGCGGAGGGGCGGAAGTAGCGGAGCCGGTAGACGCGGTCGCGCGCGGGATCGTCGTTCGCGGTGAAGCGAAGCGGCGCGGTGGAGGCGCCATCGCGCCCTTCGGGTTGGCTCTCCTCGGCGCGGAGCCCGTTGCGGCCGGCCCACACTTGGAAAAACTCGAGCGCCTCGCCGAGCTTGTCGCCGCGCCACTGGATTTCCTGCTCGAGGTATTCCACGCGGCCTCTGCGCCAGGCCTGCACGTGGACAGGCTCGAGCACGCGCGCCTGCGTCAGCATGTCGATGGCGGAGACGTGTCCCTGCCTTTGCAGGACGGCGTCGGCGCTATCGGCGATCCGTTCGAGAAGAGCCCACTTCCCCATACATTCGTCGTTGTATCACGCCGGAGCGGGAGGGCAACTCGCTCGGAAGGCCGGCGGCCCGCCGCCGGGCAGTCGTTGCTTGCTCAGTCGCGCGGTCTTATCAGCAGCGATACCAGATACTCCTGCGCAATGTTCTCGTTCCGAATCGAAGCCCAGATCAGAAACGCCTTGCGGACGGCAGCAACTTCCTGGAGCGATTCGGTGTGTGTCCAACGGACTCCGTTGAACGAACGTCCGGGCCACGGTCTTCAGATTCTGGACAAGTACCGGGTCTTCGCCGGCGAATGGAAATAAGCGAGCGTCGAGGAGGCGTTGCGAGGCTTTTCGCATCGGCCCATGATCGAACATTCGCCCGAAGGCGTCCCTCGAACTGCCGCGGCTCCAATGGAGGGCCGTTTCACTGATCAGCAGATGAAAGAGAGCATAGTAAGCCGTGGAGACAGCTCTCCGAAGGCCGGCTTGCGTGGGGTTCGACTCGTCCTGGCGAAGCAGTTCCCCGGCCTGAGCCAGGAGATCGTCGTGATAAGCCATTGGCGTCTCAGGACCATTCTGGCTCGGTGCTCTGCTCCGAATTGCTCCGGAAACTGAAGTACGGGGCCAGTCCCCAGTTTTCGTAAGGTCGAAGTTCGTCGAAGAGCGTAGTCATTATCTTGCCCGAGACATCGGCGAGGATCTTCTCATCAACCGCCCAGTCAGCGAGGACGATGCGAAAAAAGATCGCCGGATCGCCGCTGGTATCGGCGCCGATGGCGTGCTTCAAGCGAACCACCTCCGGACCCAGCGTTCGGGCCGCTTGATGCACCGCGTCCGCGACCTGCGCTTGATGGACAAATCCAGTTGCAGCCATCATGTCTCCAGTCTATCGCGGCGAGTCCGGCTCCGCGCGGGCCAGAACGGGTCACAGCGACCGCAGCAGGCTCACGCAGCGATCCACAACCAGGCCACTCGCCGCCGGCGACACGTGCATCGGCAGCATGTACGACTGGCACAACATGTCGGGAACCAGATACGTCTCCCACGGCGACCAGCCCTCGTCCGGATAGTGCTCCGCCGAGGGGATGTAGCCGATGCAGCCGTTCGAGTAGCCGAGAAAATGCGTCGCGGCGAACGGCGACGCGGCCTTCACCCGCAGCCCCAACTCCACCAGCGTCTCGCCGGCGGCCGCCGCGATCGCCATGTCTCCGATCCGCAGCGCCTGCAGATTCACGTCGACGGTCAACGCTAGCTTGCCCGCTTCCACCTCGCGCAGCAGCAGTTCCGCCCAATCGCGGAACCGGTGGAAGAAGGCGAGCATGTGCACTGGCCGGCCCTCGCGGCGCGCGTCTTCGAGCATCCGCGTCCGCTGCGCCAGAATGCCACGCGCGTCCTCGACCGAAGGCGGGTCCACCAGCGGCAGCGCCGCGACTTCGCCCGCCGCGCCGAGCGCGAGGTCGCGATCCTCCACCGGAATCCACGGATACATCCGGTTGCGCGTCAGCGACTGGAAGATGACGGGATCGCCGCGGCGTGTGCCGGTGCGGATCGTCATCGCGGTCTCGATCGCCGCCGCGCCGAGTATATGGCCTAGCCGGATCATGTCCGCCGAATCGTCCTCGGTGGCGCCGATGCCGGTCACCGGGTTGATGTTGCCGCCCGCCGCCTGCAGGAAGATCGCCTTGGCGCCGGTGGCGTACTCGATCAGATCGCGCGCGGGACCGGGATAGTCGGGCGTCAGGTTCAGGAACTTCGGCCCCATCGTCACCGTGTGGCAGCCGTAGGTGAACACGATCGCCAGCGGACGGCCGCCCAGATCGTCGACACGGATCACGCCGGTGGACGGGTCCATCGGACCGTCCGGGTTTTCGCCGAGGAATACCTTGCCCGATTCGGGGTCGGTCTCGCGCCGGTTGATGCCGATCCGCGCGGTTCCCGTTCCCGTGCCCAGGCGCGCCGGTTGCAGCCTACAGTCCGCCGCCACGGCGCAGCCCACCAGCAGTTCGCGCAGGTTGTTCGTGTAGGTGTCCTGAAGCGAGCGCTGCTCCGCGCTTTCCCACGAGTAGTCGCGCCGCATGGTGGGTCCGCAGTGGGTGTGGCTGGCGTTGATCAGCACGGACTCCGGGGTCGTGCCGGTCTCCTCGGCGACGCGCCTCCGGATCCAGTCCGCGTCGGGGTGGAACACCGCCATCACGTCGCATGCGAGGATCGCGATCTTGGCGCCGCCCGAGGCGAGCACCAGGCAAGTGGCCGTGAGCGGCCGCTCGATCCCTTGGGACACGCCGTTACGCGCCAGATATCCGCACATCGCGATGCCGATGGGCGGCGTGATATCCACGCGGTAGACCCCGGCTTGCACTCGATAGCTCATCGAACTCTCCGCCGCGTGGCCCGCTCCACCATTCGGCGCCGCTCGGCCCGCCGCACCTGGCGTTCGTCCATGCCGAAGTAGTGTCCAATCTCGTGCCATACTGTGTCTTTGACCGTCTCTTCCAGATGTTCGTAGCTACGAGCCATGCGCTCGTGCGGACCCTGGTAGATGGTGATCGTGTCCGGCAGGTGAAACTGGTCGTGCGTGCCGCGTTCCGGCAATGGACGGCCCTGGTAGAGACCGAGCAGCCCCGGCCGCGGCGGTTCTCGTTCGACGATGACCGCCAGGTTTTCGATGCGGCTCCGGTACTTCGCCGGGATCGACCGCAAGGCCCGCTCCACCAGCCGCTCGAAATCGCCCGTGGTCATCAACCCCTAATATGGCAGAAATTCCGCCTCCTGAGCGTCTGGCCAATGCAGCCGCCGCGCTGAACATCGGACACATCGGCCGGCACATCCTCCTGTGCGCCGAACAGACCAATCCCAAGTGCTCCGGCCGCGAAGAGTCGCTCCGCGCCTGGGAATACCTCAAGAGGCGCCTCTCCGAACTCGGCCTGGTCAAGGGCGAATCCTGCGTGTTTCGCACCAAGGCGAACTGCCTGCGCGTGTGCGAGCAGGGCCCCATCGCCGTGGTCTATCCTGACGGCGTGTGGTATCGCGCGGCGGACGAGCAGGTGCTGGAGCGGATCGTTCAAGAGCACCTGATCGGCGGAAAGCCCGTGGAGGAGTTCGTGTTCGCGGTGAATCCGCTGTCTGGCGAGGCGCCCCGCCCGTGAGCAGGCGGATCGTGGTCGCCATCGACGGACCGGGCGGCGCCGGAAAGAGCACCGTTGCCCGCGGGCTGGCTGGGCGGCTCGGCTTTCTCTATATCGATACCGGCGCGATGTACCGCGCCGTGGCGCTTTGGGCGCGGCGCCAGGGTATCGGGTGGGACAATGTCCAGGCCCTCGAGGAAATGGCGAAGGCGGCCGATATCGCTCTGGAATCGAACCCGCCCAAGGTGACCCTGAATGGCGAGGACGTGACGGCGGCGATCCGCGAGCCCGAGATCTCGCAGGGCGCGTCCAAGGTCTCCGCGGTTGGCGGTGTGCGGCGCGCGCTGGTCGAAAAGCAGCGCGAGATGGCCCGCAGCTTCAGCGTCGTGATGGAAGGCAGGGACATCGGCACCGTCGTGTTTCCCGGCGCCGAAGTGAAGATCTTCCTCGACGCCGAACCCGATGTGCGGGCGCGGAGGCGCGTCAAGGAGCTAGGCGAGAAAACGCCGCCTCCGCCTCCGGAAGAACGGGTGCTGGCCGAACTCGAGGAGCGCGACCGGAGGGATCGCGGACGGACCGAGTCGCCCCTGCTCCAGGCGCCCGACGCGGTCTATCTGGACTCGAGCGGCCTAACGGTCGATCAGGTGGAGGAGGCGATCTTGCGGCTGATTCGTGAGCGCACCTCCAACGGGAAGGAACTTCAGAGGTAAACGCGGTGAAGAATCTGTTAGTGATGAAGTTCGGCGGCACCAGCATGGGTTCGGCCGAGCGGATCAAGGTGGCGTCCCGGCTGGCGAGGGCAGCGCTCGAGATGCGGCCCGTGGCGGTGGTGGTGTCCGCGATGGCGAAGGTCACCGACCTTTTGCTCGATACGTTGCGGCGCGCCGAGGCCGGCGACATGGATAGCGTCGAGAAGAACTGCACCGCGCTGGCCGAACGCCATTTGGCGGCATGCGGGGAGCTGCTGAGCGGCCCCGCGCTCGACGAAGCCGTGAAGGAAGTGGAGGAACTGGTCGCCGAATTCAGCCGGATCGCCCAGGGCATCCGCATGCTGGGCGAGCGTCCGCCCCGGTCCATGGACGAAGCCGTAGCCATCGGGGAACGGCTCTCCGCGCTGATGATGGCGGCGCATCTCAACAAGAAAGGCGTCCGCTCCAAGGCGGTCAACGCCCGCGAGGTCATCGTCACCGACTCCGTGTTCGGCAACGCGACGCCGCTCATGGAGCAGACCCGCGAACGCGCCAACCGCGTTCTGCGGCCGCTGATCGAGGAGAATGTCCTGCCGGTGGTCACCGGATTCAACGGCGCGACCCAGGACGGCCGCCCCACCACTCTCGGCCGCGGCGGGTCCGACTTTTCCGCATCGATCCTGGCGGCGGCGCTCGATGCCTCCGAGCTTTGGATCTGGACCGATGTCGACGGCATCATGACCGCCGATCCCCGGCTGGTTCCCGATCCGGCGGTGCTCGCCGAGGTCACCTATCGCGAGGCGGCCGAACTCGCCTACAACGGCGCCAAGGTACTGCATCCGCGCACGCTCGCGCCGCTGGTGGAGCGGCAGATTCCCGTGTGGAGCAAGAACAGCTTCGCGCCGGAAAAGCCGGGAACCAAGATCGTGCCGGAGGTGATGGCCCCTCCCGGACCGCGCGCGGTGACTTCGATGGCGGGGGTGGCGCTCGTGTCGGTGGAACCGGCCAGCGCCGAGATCTCCGGCACCCGAATCATGGGCCGCGCGCTCGATGCGCTGGGCGCCACCAGCGCCGAAGTGCTGGCGATGACCAGTTCCAGCTACCGGCAAAGCTTCTGCTTCCTGGTGCGGCGCGACGAGTTGCCGCGCGCGATCGAAGCCCTGGAAGCCGCGTTGTCGCTCGAGATCGCGCACGGGTACTTGAAGCCGATCGAGGTGAACGACCAGGTGGGGCTGCTGGCGGTGGTCGGCGAAGGGATGCGCGGCACTCCAGGTTTGGCGGGCCGGATCTTCACCGCGATCTCGCGGGAGAAGGTGAACGTGATCGCGATCGCGCAAGGCTCGAGCGAACTTACCATCGCGATCGTGGTGTCGCGCGAAGGGCTCGACAAGGCGGTGCGGGCGGTGCACGCCGAGTGCAAAATGGGCGAACTCGCGCGCCGGGGATAGCCGGAATCACCGGAACGCCCGGACCAGAAAGTAGAGCGCCCCGGCGGCGCCAACGAAGAGCAGCAACAGCAGAAGAAACGGCAGAGCCGCGATTGCGATCGCTCCTCCCTCTCCGGCGTGGACGAACAGGAATGGGGCCAACACGATCAGAAGCAACGTCAACGTCCATACGACAGCGAACGATATCGCCTGGTAGCGCACACGCACCTTGCGCAACACCCTACGTTCCGCCAGAAAGGGATCGACAGGCAGTGGAACCAACGGCCGTGATGTGGCGGCGAGCGCCGCCGCGAGCCGGGGATTGCGCAAGGCTTCCTCCTCCAGAAGCGCACGCGACGCCTCCGAAGCCTCTCCAGCGTGATAAAGGCTTACCAAATCGGTAAGGATGTCGGGATGCAATGTCATCGGTAGCTCTCCAGTTTCCGCCGGGCCCGGTGGATGCGGATCTTCACCGTGGCCAGCGTGATATTCAGTTGCGCGGCGATTTCCTCGTAGCCAAGTCCACCTTGCGCGTAGAGGACCAGCGGTTCCTTCCATTCTTCAGGGAGAGTGGCAAGCGCCGCGAGTGTGCGTTGCAGATCGAGCGCCGCCTCGTTGGATTGGTGAGGCGCAACCGCGTCGGCAACGAGGGCTTCCTCACGGCCGCGCTTGGCCTGGAACTTCCGCAGAGCGTTGCGCGCGATGGCAATGAGATAACCCCGGGCACTGGCCGCCCGGACAGGCTGATCCGCAACGATGGCCCGGTAGAATGTTTCCGCCGTGAGTTCCTCGGCCAATGCCGGGTTTCGGGTCCACGCAAGCAGGCACCGGTACACCGCGAGATGGTGCTCGGCGTAGACGTCGCTCATCGTCATCGCATGATAATATCCGTCAGCCCGCGCTTTGTTACGGAATTCTACTTAAAATCTGGCTGACCGCGTGAAGGCGGCCGCTCGACACCTTCACGTAACCTTGCCCCCGCGATCGCGTACCATCCTCGGAAGGCGATGGAGACAACGCAAATCGGCCGGGCATTCGACGATCTCTATCGTTCCTTCGCGGACGACGTGTTCCGGTTCCTGTTGTACCTGTCGGGGAAGTGGGCCCTATCCCAGGACCTGACATCGGAGACGTTCGTCCGCGTTTGGACCTCGACAACCCCGCTGCGGGTCTCGACGGCGAAGGCGTACCTATTCGTCATCGCACGCAATCTCTACCTGGACAGCCTGCGTCGAAAACGGCCGGACGGGCATCCCGCGGCTGGATGGGCCGAGCCCGCCAGCCCGGCGGTTTGCTACGAACAGCGGGAGGAACTCGCTCAAACCCTCGAGGACATGGAACAAATCGTGGAGGGCGACCGCGCCGCTTTCGCGATGTCCGTTCTCGAGGAGATGAGCCACGAAGAGGTGGCGGGCGCGCTCGGCATCGGCGTCGGCGCGGTGAAGTCGCGGATTTTCCGCACCCGCCTGCGCCTGATCGAACTGAGCGAAGAAAGGAAGACAAGGAGACCCCAATGATCGCTGGAAACGTGACGAGAGAAGTCATCAAGGACCTACTGCCCCTGTACCTGGACGGAGAGGTGAGCGCGGATACGCGGCTCCTGGTGGATCGATATTTGGAAACCGATCCCGAACTGCGTAACCAGGCCGCGGCCGCGGCCGGCGTCCGGGGCAGCCGCTTCACCGTCCGCCGGGAAGTCGACGACGCGCTGGCGGCGCTGGAGAAGACCAAGGCGAGACTCCAACGTCAAAAATGGACCCAGTTTTTCGCCCTGTTCTTTACCCTGGCGCCCTTCAGCTTCTCTTTCGAAGGCAGCCACTTGAAGCACGTTTTGCTGCGGGACGCGCCATGGTCGGCCATTCCGCTATGGGGCGCGGCGGCGGTGCTCTGGCTCCATCATTGGAAGCTGCGGCGCGCGGGCTAGGCCCAACGGAATGGAACTGAGCAACCCGGCTCTGGCGCAGTTAATTCGCGGCGGCCGAATACTTCCCCGCCAACTTCTCCATCGTCGAGATCCCCCGGAACGTCGCCGCCAGCTTCGTCTTCCGCTCGAACACCGCGTTGGTGAACTTCGACTCGCTTTGGTTCACCCGGCAGGACCAGTAGATCTCGCGGCCCACCACCCGGAAGTCGTCGGCCTCCGACCGCAAGGCCATCGCCGCCTCCAGCGCACCGGCATCGGGCGCATCCTTCAACAACCCCACCACGAACGCCTTCGCCTCGCGCATCGCCTCCTCGTCGAACGGACGCCGCGCGGCGATCTCCGCCACCTCCGCCGTTGTTCGCAGAAACACCGGGACTTGGTAGCCGAGTTCAACCCCCAGCCGTTTCTCGATCTTTTCCTCGAGCGCCGCCGCGGCGCCGGACCTCGTCTCGAACACGACGTTGCCGCTCGCGATGAACGTCTCCACGTTCGAGAATCCCAGATCCTCGAATACCGAACGGAGCCAGTCCATCTTGACCACCCGGCCTCCGACGTTCACCGCGCGCAGGAACGCGACGTACCGCGGCATCAGCGGCTGGCCGTCGAAACCGCCTTGGCTTTCACGCGCACCAGCACGGGCTCGGGGGCCGCATAGGAGTTCTGCTGTGTCGACCGCGTCTCCACGCGGCCCGACAAATACACATAACCCTCGCCCGGCTCGGCGTTCGGCAGCGCCCACAGCTTGAAGCTCCGCTCGGATTCGTCCTCGGTGATGAGCACGCCGTTGAGGCCCGAATCGGTGACGCGCACCCGCGCGGGCAGATCGCGAACCTCCACGGGAACGCGCCCGGCGAATCCGTTGCCTCGCGCGACCTTCACCATCACCTCTTTCGTCTCGCCCGGCGCGAGTTCCACCACCTTCGTCACCGCGGTCAGAGCGATGTCGGGCTTCGGCCCCAGCGCGATCAGCTTGGTGCGGTCATCGGCGTTGGCGGCGCGGATCAGGGCCCGGTTCGCTACCGTCGCCCGGCCGGTCGCTTCGAACGGCGCCGCACGATCGAGCCGCGCGTCCACGGCTGCCGACACGACGATCGTCGCCGCGTCGAGCCCCGCGCCGATGACGCCCTTGGTGGCCGTGAGTCCGGCCGGCAGACCCGTCATCGCGACTTCGATCGGACCGTTGTAACCTTCGAGCCGCACCGCCGTGACGGTGACCGGAATGGAACCGCCGCGCGGAACGTTCGGGTTGCGCGGATTCACGCTGATCCGGAAGTCCGGCCGCGGCTCGCGGATGTGGAGCCGGTAGGCGAAATCGGGGCCGCCCATGCCGCGCACGTCGCGCAGGCGCACGTAGTAGTCGCCATCGGCGGGAGCCACGAAGTCGACGTACGAATCCTTGCCGTAGCCGGGGCCGCCGTCGTCATTGCGATAGTAGAAACGCGCCAGCGGCAGTCCGTTCGGCGAGAATTTCGCGCCCGCGGGATGCATTTGCACCTTGTACAAAGGCCGGTCGACGCCATGCGCTTCCGGCGTGGTGCCGAACTGTCCTTTGCGCTGGCCGCCGAACGATTCCACGGCGAGGTCTTCGTCCGGTCCGTCGGGCACTTCGTCCACGCGGAGAATCTCGTTGCCGGCCATCACATAGTCGCCCGCGCCGAGAACGTTCCACGCCTGAACGCGCAGGCCGCGCGACGCGGAATCGTGATCGCGCAGCACGAGCGACGTCTCCCAGGTGGCGCGAGCCACGGCGCGCTCCACGGGCTGCCCCTTCGCGTCCAGCACGTCGAGCGTCGAGTCCAGCTCCGATCCGGCGCGGCGCGCCACCGTCTCGATCGCCACCGCCTGTCCTTTCCGCGCGGTGAACTTGTAGTAGTGATCCTTGCCCTTGGCGGCGCGGCCGTTCAGGGTGACCGGCAGTGTCACAGCCTGCGCCGACGCCAGCGTGACCGCCCCGGCCGATTCCACCTCCGGATCGGTCCCCAACGCCAGCTTCACTTCGTTGAACGCGGGACCATCGGGCGTCTCCGGCCGGAACGACAGGAAGTCGTCGAGAGCCGGCGCGGACTTGCCGTCCACCTGGAACTTCGCCGCGCCCAGATTCGAGCCGGCAATGGCGACCTCCGCCGAACCGCTCCGCCGCAATCCCAGCGGATACGCCGACACAGCCACGGGCAACTTGCCCACCAGAATCCGGTAAAAGTTCGACGCGCGTCCGCTCGACTCGAAATCGGAGATCCGCACGTAGTAGGTTCCCGCCTTGTCGAACCGGTGCGTGAACCGCGCCGCCGACTCTTCGCGGTCGTAGCCCGTTTCGCGAATCACCGATTGATCCTCGGCGACGATGCGGATCACCGGCTGCAACGTGGACCCGATCTTCACCGCCTGATTCTCGAACACCAGTTCCTCGCCGGCCTTCACCTTGATCTTGAAGTGATCGACGTCGCCCGGCTTGGAGATCGCCCCCGCCAGAACCGTCGGCAAGTAGCACTCGAAGGCGCCGTCCGGCGTGTCATTGGGCTCCTTGTCCGGGCTTTCTCCGAAGTAGGGTTCCACCAGGAACGTCCCTTCGGGCGACGTGCCGAGCGGCGTCAGCAAGCGGAACTTCACCGCGCCGGCGTTGGCTTCCGGCGAGACTTCCAATTCCACGGTGACCTGATTGCGCGAAGGCAGCGGACCGAGATCCACGGTGGAGCGCGTGCCGTTGGATCCAAGCCGGACATCGGAAAGATCCGGCAGCTCCTTCACGCGCACGATGCGCCCTTTGACGCCGGGTTCGGAGAAGTAGATGCCCGAAGCCCCGGCGAGGTTGAGCCCTTCGAACGTCATCTCGACGGTCGCGCCCCGTTGGACGCCCAACGGCGCCACGGCCGCGAGCGTGGGTGGTGTCATCCGCGGACTCTGGCCGAGCGCCGCGGCGGCGGCCAGCGAAAGAAGAATCGGAGTGCGCATCGAAATTACCTCATTGCCGTGCGGGAACCGGCCGCGAACATCGCGGCGTCGAGCCAATCGGTGGACCCGTCCATGCGGCCCACCAACAGATTGCGGCCATCGGCCGAAAATTGTAGTCCGTACGCCCAGTCGGATTGCCCGGGCAGGACGCGGATCTCCGCCAGGTCGGACGCGCGGAGCACCTTCAGCGATTTGTCGGCGGACGAAGTTACCAGCGACTTGCCATCGGGCGACCACGCGATCTTCAGGATCGCGTCCTCGTGCGCCATCGACGATTGGAGCAGTTCTCCGCTCGTGCCGGACAGCGACCAGACGCGCACCGATTTGTCGATGCCTCCCGCCGCGATCCGCTTGCCGTCCGGCGCGACGGCGACGGTGTTGATGCCATCGGTGGATTCGCTCAGCGTGAACAGGCGGACGCCGGTGGCCGGGTCCCATACTTTCACCGTGCGATCGGCGCCACCGGAGATCAGGCGCTTGCCATCGGGCGTGAACCGGACCGCGTAGACGGCGTCGATGTGATCCTTCAACGTTCGGATCTCCCTGCCCGTCTCGACGTCCCAAAGCTTGATCAGCTTGTCGTAGCTCGACGTGGCGAGCGTCTTCCCGTCCGGTGAAAACGCGATGCCGTAGATGCAGTCCGAGTGGCCGGCGATGGTGACGGTGGCGGTGCGCTTCTCCACGTCCCAGATCTTCACTTCGCCCTTTTCGGCGCACAAGCCGCCGGCCGCGGCCAGCAGCTTTCCATCCGCGGAGAACTCGACGTTGCGCACCGGGCCGGCGTGGCCGCCGAGCGTCGCGACAGTCTTGGCTCCCGGCATCGCCGCCAGCCTCACTTCACGATGCCCGGCCAGCGCGGCCAGATTGCCATGAAGCGCGGCTCCCAGCACGCGAGCCTTGCCGGGGCGAGGCTTCAACACGGGAGCGGCGCCTGGCTTCGGGCCGGCGGAGATCCGCGCGGCATCGGCTCCGGACGGTCCCTTGGCGCCGGCGTCGATCCACTTCTTCACCGTCTCGATTTCGCCCGCGCTCAGGAACGTCCCATCCATCGGCATGGTGGGGGTTTCCTTGCCGCTCAACATCAGATACAGCAGACTGGACCCGGCGTCGCCGGGCACGACGGTGCGGCCGCGGTTGCCGCCCTTGATCAACTGCTCGTACGTGTTCACCTGGAACTCGCCCAGCTTGGCGCCCTGCGCGTGGCAGCCCGCGCACCGCTTGGCGAAAAGCGGATGAATGTCGTCCGCATAGGTCTGCGCGAACGCGGACACGGCGGCCATGAGTAGGATCGGGTCGCGGCGCATTAGTGATTGAAAAGGAATTCCTTGCTGGTCAGCAGCGACCACGCCATGTCCTCCATGGCCTGCCGCCGCGTGTCGCGAGCGGCCTCGGGAGTGGCGCCCGCCTTCCGCGCCTGCGTCAGCGACGCGAGCACGGTCTTCTTCTCGGCCGCCGTCGGATAGCGGCTGAACGCCGACAGGTAGATCTGCTCCACCACGCGCGCGTCGGAAAGCCCGATCTTCTGGAACAGGTTGATGTAGCCACCCTCCGCGCTCAATTTCTTGTTCAGCGTGTCGCCGTTGATCACGTGCAGCGCCTGCGCGATGGACGGGTCCTGCGATCTTTCCGCCGCGTCGCACACGATCCGTTCCGGCCGGCCGAACGCCGACAGGAACTGCGACTGCACGCGGACGTCCGGCAACTGTGTCGCGCGGGTTCCGGCCGGATAACCGGCGAAGCTCGACGCGACACCGGTCACCTGCGACATCGCGTCCAGGATCGTCTCGCCCGGCAGCCGCTTGACGATGTATCGCGAATAGAAGATGTTGTCGCTTTGGTTGGTGGCGTTCGCTTCCGAGGACAACTGATACGCGGACGAGTTCATGATGACGCGGATCAGGTGCTTCACGTCGAACTTGTGGGAGACGAAATCCTTGACCAGCGCAGCGAACAGTTCCTCGTTCGACGCCGGATTGGTGGCGCGCAGATCGTCCACCGGGTGCGCGATCCCGCGGCCGAAAAAGCTGCCCCAAACCCGGTTGATCAGGTTGCGCGCGAAGAAGTCGTTGGACGGGCTGGTGAGCCACTCGGCGAAATGCTCACGCCGGTCCTTCGTCGAATCGAGCGCCATGGACTTGCCGTCGAGAGGAGTGGGATCGAGCGGGCGCAGCAGCCGCGGATGATTGATGTCGCCGGCCGAGCGCGCGAAGATGACGGTTTCGCCCACGCGGTCGCCGTTCTTGATCCCCACCCGCGAGAACAGGTTCGCGAACTGATAATACTGTTTCTGCGTCCATTTCTCGAGCGGATGATTGTGGCATCGCGCGCAGGTGAGCCGCTGGCCGAGAAACGCCTGCGTTACGTTTTCGGCGAGGTCGATCGGGTCCTTGTGGAGGACGAAGTAGTTGAGGGCGCCGTTCTCCCGCGACGATCCAGATGAGGTGAAGATCTCCCGCGCGAAACGATCCCACGGCTTGTTCGTCTTGACGCCGTCGCGAATCCAGTTGTAGAACGCCCACATTGCGTTGGTGCGCAGCTTGCGGGAGGAAAGCAGCAGCAGGTCGGACCACTTGTAGGCCCAGTAGTCTGCGAACTCGTCCCGTTCCAGCAGCCTGTCGATCAGCTTGGCGCGCTTGTCCGGAGCGGTATCGGCCAGGAACTCCTCCACTTCTTCCGTCGTGGGCAGGATCCCGGCGGCATCCAGATAGGCGCGGCGCAGGAAAGTCTCGTCGGAGGCGCGTTTGGATGGCGCCAGATTCAGCGACTTCCACTTGGCCAGAAGATGCTCGTCCACGAAGTTCGACGGGCGGAAGTGCGAGTACGACTCTGGAGTCACGGCAGGTTCGAAGGGCACGGTGACACGCGCGTAGAGAACCTTGCTCTGGTAGTAGAGCGTGATGGCGGTCTCGCCTTGGCCCGTGGTCTTGACGTGGCCCGAATCGTCCACCGTCGCGACGCCTTCGTTGGAACTCGAGAACTTGACCCAGCGGGTCGCGTCTTCGACGCGTCCGTCCGAATACCGCGCGCGAACCACCAGTTGCTGGGACGCGTTCGGCTTCAGGATCGACCGCGCGGGAAACACCTCGAGCGCCGCGACCTCGGGTTCGTTTGGCACTGGGGAAGCGGCCCCGGCGGCGATCCACTCGCCCATGACGCGATACTCGAGCGAATCGGCCGCGAATCGCCTGCCTCCACCATGAGGAATCCCGGACACGGCCTTGCGCAGCAACAGAGAAGAAGCGGGATCCTCGAGCGAGATCCGGCGGCCGGCGGATTGCCGCGTCAGCGTATCGTGATCGGCGGCGGGATCGTACCCGCGCAATGTCAGTTTAAATCCGTTCTTGCCGGCCAGCGCGCCATGGCACGCGCCCTGATTGCAGCCCATCTTGGTGAGCACGGGCACGACGTGATTGCGGAACGACCATTCGAACGGCGCCTTGAAATTCCGCACCACCACCCGCGACACAGCGGTCTGGCCGTTCACGGTGGCCGTGATCGAAGCCTCGCCGTCGCCCGCTGGCGCGACCATGCCGCTGGCGTCCACCTTGGCGACCGAGGGGTTGGACGATGTCCAGTGCGCGTCGCGCGTGAGATCGGCGTTGCGGCCGTTCGACCAGACCTCGGCAAGCAACTGCTGACGCGACTCCGGAGTTCGCAATTCGGATGACGGCGGCAGCACGGACAACTGCGCGAACAAGGGCGCCGAAACCAGAGCGGCCCAAACGATCTTCATATAACGGATTCTACCTCCGGTTGGCCCATCCGAGTCCAACCTGGAACCGGACGATCGGTTCCGTGCCGAGCCGGGCCTCCGGCGCGATGAAGAATCGCTCGGTCACGAACACGCGCGCTCCTCCTCCGAATCCGCCCGTCCACGTGCTGATCGTGAACAACGGATCGAAGTGCCAAAGCCGCCCGGCGCCTACGATGAGAAAGGGAACGGCCCGGCCCGTTGCCTTGCCGAGATCGCGCGAGACGTTCATCTGAAGCAGGACATCCTTGTCCCGCGCCGAGCCGTACATATAGGTGACCTCGGGCTCGATCGCCCCGCGCCGGGAAAAATAAGCGCGGACCGATCCACCGGCCGTGACATGGCCCTGGTAGCTCTCGTCGAGGAAGTTGGCGAATCCCACTGTGCCGGCAACGTAGACGCGGGCATCGGCGAGGAGGTTCCGCAGGCGAGGACAAGGACTGCGAGTCTCATGTCTTCACGGTAGCGCATCACGGAGTAGAAAAACATGAAATCCGTCGCACGGATATAATAATTTCATTAAATTATACAGAACCACCCGGGGATTCATGATATTCTGGTGCCGGATGTTCGAAGTTCATCGTTGTCTGAATCTGTCGAAGGTCCTCGAGAAGAAGTCTTTCTTCCTGTTCGGCCCGCGCCAAGTGGGCAAGACGACCTTCCTCCGCCAGGCGTTTCCAGAGGCTCGCTTCTACAACCTATTGGAATCGCAGACCTTTCGGGAGCTCTCCGCCCAACCGGAACTCATCCGGCAGCGCCGGAAGCCGGGCGAGAACCTGATCGTCATCGACGAGGTCCAACGCTTACCCGTGCTGCTCGACGAAGCGCAGGGGATGATCGATTCCGATCGCAAGCTGCGGTTCGTGTTCACCGGGTCGAGCGCGCGAAAGCTACGGAGCGGCGGTGCGAACCTGCTTGGCGGACGCGCCTGGGTGGCGCGCATGCATCCGCTGGTTTCGCCGGAGTTGAAGAACACCGATCTGATCCGGCGGCTGACCTGGGGGAGCCTTCCCCACGTCTTCTTCTCGGCGGATCCGGAGGAGGAACTCGGCTCCTATGTCGGAACGTACCTGATGGAGGAAGTTCGAGCGGAGGGCGCCGTGCGATCCATCGAGAGCTTCTCCCGCTTCCTGCCCGTCGCCGCGCTCGCCAATGGCGAGCAGATCAACTTCACCGAACTCGGCAGCGACTGCCAGGTTCCGCCCCGGCTGGTTCGCGAGTACGTTCAGGTGCTGGACGACACGCTGGTGGCGCGGCAACTGGAACCCTTCCAGAAGACGGTGAAGCGCAAGCCGGTGGCCACGGCGAAACTCTACCTGTTCGACGTGGGCGTGGCGAACATGCTGATGAAGCGCGGCCGCGTGGAACCCGGCGGAGAGAGCTTCGGCCGGGCGCTCGAACACCAGATCTACATCGAACTGCTCGCCTATCTCGAATATGGCCGGCGCGCGGACACTCCTGTTAACTACTGGCGCAGCCTCTCGCAAATGGAGGTCGACTTCGTGGTGGGCGAGTCGGTCGGCATCGAAGTGAAGGCGCGGATCATGACCAGCCAGCGCGACTACAAGGGGCTGCTGGCCCTGGCGGAAGAAGTTCCGCTGAAGCGAAAGATCGTGGTGTGCCAGGAGCGCGAACGGCGCCGCACCGATCACGGCATCGAGATCCTGCCCATCGCCGACTTCTTCGAGGAACTCTGGGGTGGCGGAATTATCTGACCGGCGCGTAATCTCCCGACGGGCCGCGCTCGTCTATGATCTACAGGACTATGTCGCACCGGCTCCCGGTTCTTTGCGTGCTGTTGGCTTGCTCGCCGTTGACGGCGCAGCAGGCTCCGGCGGCTCACCCGCTGTTCGAGGGCGACGCCGTCCACGAGATTCGGCTGACCTTTTCGCAGCCCGACTGGTGGGCGCGGCTGCGCGCCAACTTCGAGGGCCAGGCCGATCCCACCTACCTCGAGGCCTCGTTCGATTGGGGAGAAACGCACTTCGACACGATCGGCGTGCGGTTCAAGGGCAACTCGAGCTACCGGTCGTACCCTGGCGACAAGAAGTCGTTCAAGATCAAGCTGAACGCGTTTGTCAAAGGGCAGAAGGTGGCGGGGATCGATTCCCTCAACCTGAACAACGCCTTCAAGGACCCGTCCTTCGTCCGGGAGAAGGTCTACTACGAACTCGCCGTCGAGGCGGGCTTGGCGGCTCCTCGAGTCAACCACGCGGCGGTCTACATCAACGGTGAGTACTGGGGTCTGTACTTCCTGGTGGAAGGCGTGGACAGCGCGTTCCTCGAATCGCGCTTCGGGAAGAAAGAGAGCGGCAACCTCTATAAGGGCGATCCGCAGGGCACGCTTCAGTGGCGGGGACCCGCGGTCCAGCCGTACAGGAACATGTTCGAGAAGGAGAACAACGAGGACGCCGACGACTGGTCGGACCTGGTCAAGCTCATCGACACGCTGAACAACCAACCGCTAGACGCCTTGCGCGGCGTCCTGGATGTCGATTCGGCGGCGGCGCTGCTCGCGCTGGATCTGCTGACGGTGAACCTCGACTCCTACATAGGATCCGGCCACAACTACTATCTCTACCATCGGGTGTCGGATGGCCGGTTCGTGCTGATGCCGTGGGATCCCAACGAGGCGTGGGGCAACTTCAACCTCGGCATCCCGATCGAGCAACTGCGGCGCCTGCCGCTGAATTTCATGCCGCAACCGATGGGACCGCCCGGCCAACCGCCCCCGCCGCAGCCGCCGGGAGGGTCGAGGCCGCTGGCATCCAAACTCTGGGCGGACCCGGACACACGAGCCGCCTATCGGGACAAGGTGCGATCGCTGCTCGCCGGAGCCGCCCACCCGGACACGTTGCTGGCGCGGATGCAGGCGTTGCGCGATCTGGTCCGGCCGTGGGTGGAGATGGACGTCAAGAAGATGTACCCCACCTCGCAGTTCGAAAGCTGCTTCCTCGAGGACTTCCTGCCGCGGCCGGTGGGCCCGCCCCTTCCCGGCGGCCCGAATCCGCCGCCCAACCCCGGCGGAGGCATGCCGATTCCCGGCTTGTCTCCCTTTATCCGTGAGCGGGCGGTATTCCTGAGCGGCGAACTCGAAAAACCGTAGCCGGAGTACCAGCGCGATTGGACCTTCCGGTTCTATGACGATCCGGGCCGCGGCCCTAATCTGGGCTAGGCTGTCATGCGCGTCATTCTGCTACACCTCTCGGCGATGGGCTTCTGCGTCGCCGGTCTGATCAACCCGGTTATCGGGCTGCTCGGCTATATGTGGTACTCGCTGATGCGGCCGGACGCGCTCGCCTGGACCGAGGGCCAGTACCCCTACTCGCTGATGTTGGCGGCGGTCACGCTTTTCGGCGCTTGGCGATATGCCGGCAATCTCGGGGGCTGGATCACCAATCCGTTCGTCTGGTCCCTGCTGCTGATGCAGCCGCCGATTCTGCTGTCGATCCTCTATGCGCCCAAGCCCGATCTTGCCTGGGCCGCCTACGGCAAGTTCTTCAAGATCCTGGTGATCTGCCTGCTGATTCCCCTCCTCGTGCAGACCGAAAAACATCTACGCTGGGTCCTGCTGCTGATGGTGGTGTCGCTCGGGACGCTGGGATTCAAATTCGGGCTGTTCGGACTGCGCTCTGGCGGCGTCCATATCGAGACCGGACTCGGCGGCTTCATGAGCGACAACAACACGCTCGCCATGGCTCTGGTGATGGCGTTTCCCATGATCTGGTTCGCGCGCGGCCTGGTGGAGGAGAAGTGGCAGAAGACCGCGCTGGTGGTGGTGGCGTTCACCACGGTGGTAGCGGTGATCATGAGCCATTCCCGGGCGGCGGCGTTGACGCTCGGCGTGGTCTACCTGTTCATGTCGGCGCGATCCAAGCACAAGGTGGCGATGGCGATGATGGCCGTAATCCTGAGCCTGCCAGCCGTCTACCTCGTCAAGGACAGCTTCTTCAAGCGCATGAAGACGCTCGAAAACCCCGAGGCGGAGGGTTCGGCCAAGGAGCGGATGGGCTATGCGCGGGCAGCGGTCAAGATGTGGAAAGACTATCCCGCGTTTGGCGTCGGATTCGGCACCGAAAACTGGGCGCTGCTCAGCAGCGGCTATTTGGGCCGCAAGAACGTACAGGGACACGTAGTGCACAACAACTACCTGCAGACGGCGGTCGATTCCGGGACGGCGGCATTCGTGCTGCTCTGTCTCCAGTTGTTCGGCGCGATCGGGTGGTTGGGATTGTCGGCGGGGCGGATGCGCCGTCTGGCGCCGGACAAGGAAGTCTATCCGCGCATGCTGCAATTGGCCCTGATCGCGTTCTCCTTCTGCAGCCTGTTCGCCTCGCGTACCGACTACGACTTCTACTACTACCTCATCATGGCCACGGGATCGTGGATGATCGTCGAGCGGAACGAGATCCTGGCGCGAGTGTACGCCCCCGCCGCGCAGGCCGAGCCGCTCAGTCCCGACCCGGCCACCGCCCCCGCCGGCGTGACGGCCGGCCCCGCTTCCTACGTGACGGCCGAGCGGGAGGCCGGGAAGCGGCAGCCTCGCTGGGCTCGTGAGCGGGACCTGCCGCGACGCGCCGCCTGATGCTACCCTCGGTCGATGAGACCGGGGATTCTGGCGGCGGTGTTGATGCAGGCGCTACCCTGCCTTGCGATGAAGGAGATTCGCGGCGCGTGGGTGGACCGCTCGTCGCTGGTGACTCGCGCCGAGATCCGCGTCACCATGCGGAATCTGGCGGAGGCCCACTTCAACACCGCGCACGTCAATGTGTGGTCGCGCGGATACCCCTTGTGGAAGAGCGCCGTGTTCGAGCGGGAAACCGGACTCCCCGGCGACCCCGGGCTCCCCGGCCGCGACATCCTGGCCGAGGCGGTGGAGGAAGGCAAAGCGGCCGGCATCGCCGTGATCCCGTGGTTCGAGTATGGCTTCGTCGGGGGCTACGACGGCTACTTTCCCGGTCCCGGCCGCCGGGGTCCGATTTTCGAGGTCCATCCCGACTGGCTGGCGAGGACCCGATCGGGGGAGGCTGCCTTTCCGATTCAGGGTGGCGGAACCTTCTATTGGATGAGCCACACCCACCCGGATGCGCAGCAGTTCTTGATCGACTTGGTGCGCGAGGTCGCCAGCGGCTATGACGTGCCGGCAGTGGAATTCGACCGAGCCCGATACCCGCAAATGGATTGTGGCTATGACGACTACACGAAACGCCTATATGCCGAGGACCACGGGGGGGCGCCTCCTCCGGACAACGGGAACGATCCCGAATGGCTGCGGTGGCGGTCCTCTCAATTGAACGCTTTCATCAACCGCCTGTACAAGCAGGTGAAGCGAGCCGACTGGCGCGTGCTGGTGTCCAACGCTCCGGTTCCATTGCCGACCAGCTACCCCAATTTCGCGCAGGACTTCTCCATGTGGTTGAAAGAAGGCAGTTTGGACTTCGTGTCTCCGCAGGTCTACCGGCGCGACGCAGCCAGTTTCGAACGTGACCTGCGCAATCAGATCCGCGCCATCGATTCCCCCGAGCGCCTCACGCCCGGTTTGGACATCACGAACTCGACTCCGGCGGAGCTGATCCGGATGATCGAGATCGTGAGAGAACAAGGACTACCGGGCGTCGTGGTATGGTACTATCGTGGATTACTGACTAGCGGTACCCTGCCCCGTTTGCGGGAGACCGTGTTCCAGGAAAAGGCCCTCCTCCCCTGGCGGACCGTAGGATTCGACTAGAATTCGTTCGAGAAAATAGGGCGAACCTGAGGTTGTCCTAGGCGGATTCGGGCGGCTTCCTTAAGGCGACGCTCAATTGTGCCGGTACTAGGACGACTATACAATTGGTTTCGAGGACAGTACTGGACTGAAGTGGCTGTGCCAGAAGTAATGAACGAACGAGGGAACGGAACAATGGAGACTACGGCGACTCTCACCGCTGACATCGAAACGGTGGAGCAGGAACACCTCGGGATTCTGGAGGAGCCCGAGCCGATCAAGGTGACGCAACCGGCGCGGATCCGGGTGCTGATCGTGGACGATCACCCGATCGTGCGGCAGGGACTGCGGAAACTGCTGGAACTCGAAGGCGACATCGACGTCGCGGGCGAGGCCGAGAACGGCCGCCAAGCGTTGGAGCTCTCCGAGGACTTGCGGCCGGACGTGATTCTGCTGGACTTGAAGATGCCGGGCATGGACGGCTTGACCGCGCTCCAGACCCTACAGCATACGACCAACCGGACGCGAATCATCGTGCTGACCGCTTCCGACGACAAGAACGAGTGGGTCCAGGCGATGAAGCTCGGGTGCGCGGGCATCGTGGTGAAGCAGACGCAGCCGGATCTGATTGTGAAGAGCATCCGCAAGGTGCACGCCGGCGAGATCTGGCTCGACTCTCATACCACGGCGGCGGTGATGCGCCAGTTCGCCGCGCCCGGCGACGCGCTGAACGGTTCCAACGGCAAGGGCGGCCGCGAGCGGTCTCCGCTATCGACGCGCGAACGCGAAATCGTCGGCTTGGTGGCGCAGGGCTACAAGAACAAGGAAATGGCGGAGAAGATGTTCATCAGCGAGCAGACGGTGAAGAACCACCTGCACAACATCTTCGACAAGCTGGGCGTGTCGGACCGGCTGGAACTGGCGCTCTACGCCATCCACAAGGGTCTGCACCTGCAGGCCGAGAAGTAGGCGCGGCGGGGTCTCGCCCACCCCGTCACACCATCGAAACTCCCCAGGCGGTATACTGGCGGCATCGCATCCTGCGATTATGGGGTGTCTTTGATGGTTCTAAAACGACCGCTTTCGGCGTTCCTTCTGTCTCTTCTTGCGGTGAGTCTCCCGGCTTCGGCCCAGGAAGTCACCGCCGGTATTTACGGCGTTGTGCAAGACGCGTCTTCCGCCGTCATTCCCAACGCAAGCATTCGGGCTCGAAACGCGGGTACGGGCATCGTCCGCCAGACCACGTCGGACGAATCTGGCAACTTCATCTTCACGTTGATTCCGATCGGAACCTATGAGGTGACGGCGGAAGCCAACGGCTTCAAGAAATCGGTGGTATCCGACGTGATGCTGCGCGTCAACGACAACCGCCGCATCAATTTCTCGATGGAAGTCGGTCAGATCGCCGACCAGGTGACGATCGAGGCGACGGCGGTCTCGGTAAACACGGCCACCGGCACCACGTCGCAGTTGATGGACGGCAAAGACATGGTCCGCCTGCCCTCGCGTGGCCGCAACGTGATGCCGTTCGCGCTGATGATGCCGGGCGTGGTTTCCACCACTCCGTACGACCGGCGGGCCAACAACTCCGCGGTCAACGGAGTCCGCCCGACGCACAACGCGTGGCTGCTCGACGGCGGCTACAACATCGATACGGGCGGCAACTGGAGTTCGCCGCTGGCGCCCAACATCGAAAGCGTCGCCGAGTTCCGCGCCATTCGCGGCAACTACTCCGCCGAGTTCGGCGTCGGCGGTGGGTCGCAGTTCAGCGTCATCACCAAGGGCGGCACGAATTCGCTGCACGGTTCGGTGTACTACTTCCATCGCAACGACAAGCTGAACGCGCGCAACTTCTTCCTCGCCTCCAGGCCCAGCTTCCGCGGCAACGACTTCGGATTCAGCGTCGGCGGACCGGCCTATATCCCGAAACTCTATGACGGCCGCAACAAGACGTTCTTCTTCGTTCTGCTGGGATACATCAAGGAGCGGCGCCAGGAGAGCTTCTTCAACATCGTGCCGGCGGCCGCCTACAAGACCGGCAACTTCGCCGCGCTCGGCCGCGCTCTGTACGATCCCGACAACGGCCAGCCGTTCCCCGGCAACGTGATCCCCTCGGCCCGCATCGACCGCAATGCATTGGGCTACGCGAAGATGTATCCCGATCCGAACTTCATCGACGCGGCCGGCCGCAATTCTTTCTTTCTCCAAGGACGCAAGGACAACACCGACGAGAAGAACTTCCGCGTCGACCACAACTTCACCAACAACCATCGCGTGATGTGGCGGCTGACGCCGGAGTTCCGCCTCTCGAACTTCGCCACCTCGGCCGGCTTCAGCTTCCTCCGCCGCCAGGACGAAACGCCCGCCCGGAACATGACGGTGAACTACAACGCCACGTTCCGCCCCAACCTGATCATGGACTTCAACTGGGTGCGCAGCCACAACCGCATCAAGCAGTTTCCGCCCGATTTGAGCGGCGCCACCTGGGGCATCAACATTCCGCAGTTCTTCGCCGACACCGAGCAGAGCTATCCGCTGCAGAGCTTGAACCTGTCGAAGGTTCCCGACCGCGTTCCGACGATCTCGCCGACCAACTACGCCTCGATCGCGCCCAGTTCGCCGTGGAGCAACTACCAGACGATCTACGAATTCCGCGATTCGTTCACCTGGATCAAGAACAAGCACACGATCAAGTTCGGCGGCAACTACTCCTACGAGATCAAGTTCGAGCCCACCAACACCGACGTGTTCGGCCGCTTCACCTTCGATGGCCGCGCCACCCGGCAGCCGGGCGTCACCACGGGCGGCGACGCGTTCGCCGACATCCTGCTGGGCCGCGCCACGTCCTACGACGAGACCAACACGGTGGCGTTCAACGACAACCGCCGTAATTCGGTCGAGGCCTTCGTCGACGATTCGTGGAAGATCTCCCGCCGGCTGACGCTCAACTTCGGCATGCGCTATTCCTACTTCCCGCCCGCGCACGAGCCGAACAACCGGTTGCGCGCCTTCGTGCCCAGCCAGTACAACCCGGCCCGCGCCGTCACCGTGAACGCGGCGGGACAGATCCCGCGCGGCTCCGGCGACCGGTTCAACGGCCTGGTGGATCCCACCGCCTTCTGGCAGACCCACAAGAAGAACTTCGCGCCCCGGTTCAGCTTCGCCTACGATGTCTTCGGCAATGGCAAGACCGCGGTTCGCGGCGGTTACGGCCTCTTCTTCAGCCGCGAGATCCTGGGCGCGTTCATCCTGATGTCGGGCAACCCGCCCTTCAGCGAACTGCTCACCATCGACAATACGCGGCTGTCGGCCCCCGGCGGTGGCGCGACCCGGACCACGGACCTGCCCATCCCGCTCGGCTCCATCGACATGAACCAGCTCACGCCGTACACGCAGCAGTGGAACATCAACGTCCAGCACGGGCTCGGCAACCGCATGGTTCTCGAGGTCGGCTACTCGGGCAGCCTGGGAACTCACTTCATGCGCACGCAGGATTTGAACCAGCCCACCCCGAACGCGCTCATCCCGCAAGGCGGCGCCAACGCCAATCAGCTTCGTCCTTACAAGGGCTGGGCCTCCATCAGCCATCGCGAACAGAGCTACGCGTCCAACTATCACGGCCTGCAGACCAGCCTCAACCGGAGCTTTTCCAACGGCCTGATGTTCCAGACGGCGTACACGTGGTCGAAGGCGATCGACAACGCCGACTTCACCGGCGGCATCTACGGCAACTATCCCGATACGCGGAACGCCCGAGGCGAGCGGGCTCGCGCCAGCTTCGACGCCAGGCACAACTTCATCGGCAGCATGATCTACGACCTGCCGTTCCTGAAGGATCGCAAGGACATGGTGGGCAAGACGCTGGGCGGCTGGCAGGTGGGTACGGTCTACACGCTGCGCACCGGTCTTCCGATCAGCCCGGAACTCGGCCGCGACGTGGCTGGCGTCGGTTCGGCGACACGCCAGCGTCCGCTCGCTTCCGGTACGCCGTTCCTGGCGCACGACCAACGGACCCTGTCTCAATGGTTCAACGCGTCGGTCTACTCGCTGCCCTCTTTCGGCACGTTCTCGCCGGTTTCGCGCAACATCGTCAGCGGCCCCGGCTGGAATCAGTGGGACATGAACTTCCTGAAGGCCTTCGTCATCAAGGAAGGCGTTCGCATGGAGTTGCGCGCGGAAGGGTACAATTTCTTCAACCACACGCAGTTCAACGCCGTCGGAACCAATTTCTCCACGCCGGCGACGTTCGGACGCGTTACCTCCACACGTAATGAACGCAACTTCATGGTGGGCGCTCGCATTCAGTTCTAGCGCGCTCGCCGCCGACTGCCGCGATTGCCACGCCGCCATCGCGGAGGCGTTTTCGAAAACCGGCATGGGCCGCTCCGTCATGGAGCGGCCTTCGCCGTCTCCGGGGACCTGTTTTCACAAGCTCTCCAACCGCCACTACACGATTCGCGACGGCGCGATGCGACGCCATCAACTGTCCGCGCGCGGACAGGAGATCAACACCGTCGAGAAGCGGATCGACTGGGCCATCGGATCCGGCAACCACGCGATCACCTACGCCAGCCGCAATTCCGCCGGCCAGTTGATCGAACTGCCGGTGAGCTGGTACAGCCAGGAACGCGTGTACGCGATGTCTCCCGGCTATGACCGGCCAGATCACTTCGACATGCGGCGGGAGGTGAACGAGTCCTGCCTGTCCTGCCATTCGGACTCGCCGCAACCGGCGCCGATCGGGTGCGGCCGCTGCCACGGCGATGCCTCGCGCCATCTCGCCAAGCCCGGGCGCGGATCGATCCTCAACCCCGCTTCGCTCGCGCCGGCGCGGCAGCTCGACATCTGCCTGCAATGTCATCTGGAAACCGCGTCCAGCGGATTCACCGATTCGCTCCGGCAGCCGGGCCGCGCGGCGTTCTCGTTCCGGCCGGGCGAGCCCCTGGCGAACTTCAAGCTCTACTTCGACCGGACGGACCCAGCGGAGTCGCGCCTCGACATCAACCACGCCGGATACCGGCTGCTGCGGTCGGCCTGCTTCACGAAGTCGCAAGGACGGATGACGTGCACCACTTGCCACGATCCGCACGCGGCGCGCGTTCGCGACGGCTCCTGCGCCGCGTGTCACGACTCGGCGCACTCGCGCGAGCGGACGGACTGCGTGGGATGCCACATGCCCAAGCGGCGCACCCGCGACGCCATCCACGTGGCGATGACCGATCACTGGATCCGCCGGAGTTCGACGTACGAGGAGCCCGCCCGCGAGGACCACCGCTCCTACGCCGGGCCGTTGGTAGGCTTCCACACGCCGGTGGACGACCTCTCGCTGCGAATCGCGAACGCGCGCCAACCATCGGCGGACATGGCCGATCTCTACCGGCGGCGGCTTCGGCTGGCGCCGGACGAGGGGCAGACTTGGGCCGCCTTGGGGAACGTGCTGTTCCGCCTGGGCCGAACCAAGGAGTCGCAGGCCGCGCTGGATCGCGCATTACGGCTGGATCCATCGCACGCCGGAGCCATCAACACGGCGGCGGTGCTCCGCGGATCGGCGGGAGCCACGGCGGAAGCGATCCGCTTGCTCGAGGCGGGCCGAACCGCCAACCCCGATCATTCGCTGACGTGGTTCAATCTCGGGGAGGCGTACCGGGTGGCGGAGCGAAAAGAGGAGGCAGCCGCCGCGTTCCGGGAAGCGATCCGGCTTCAGCCCGATTTCGCCGAGGCGCGCGTGGCGCTGGCCGGGCTGGCCCCGGCTGGTTTCTCTATTGAGATAAAATAGCGGCAAGCCTTCGGGGCGTTAAAACATGATAAGAAACATCTGTCTGTCCATCCTCTGCGCGATCCTCGCGTTCGCGCAAAGCACCTCGGGAACCTTGGTGGGAACGGTCACCGACACATCGGGCGCGGTCATCGCCGGTGTCAAGATTCGCGTGACCAACAGCGGCACCGGCGTGTCGTTCGACACCCAATCCAATACCAACGGCGACTATTCGTTGCCGAACCTCCAGGCCGCCACCTACGTGGTACGCGCCGAATTCGCGGGCTTCCGGAGCGTCGACGTGACGGGAATCCGCCTGCTTCTGAATCAGACCGTCCGCGCCGATATCCGCCTGGAACCGGGCGCCGTCGAGCAAAGCGTCAACGTCAGCGCGGCTCCTCCGGTGGTGCAATCGGAAAGTTCCTCGGTTGCCGCCAACATCGACTCGCGGACCGTGGTAACGCTGCCCTTGAACGGCCGCACGCTGGACCGCCTGATTCTCATCACGGCGGGCAACACCTCCGACTCTCCGTCGAACCCCAAGCTGGCCGGTTCTCTCCACTGGGGCGGCAATTTTTTCACGATCGACGGCGTTTACTTCAACGATCAGGGCAACGGCGGCGCCGCGTATTCCTACCGCACCGCTTTGTCGACCACGCCGTCTATCGACACGATTCAGGAATTCAAGATCGAAACCAACAATGCCAAGGCCGAGCATGATGGATCGGCGGCGGTGTCGATCATCACCAAGTCGGGCTCCAACCAGTTCCACGGATCGTTGTTCGAGTTCAACCGGAACAAGGCGCTGTCGGCCAACGCGTACTTCTCCAACGCGAACAATGTGCCGCGCCCTCCGTTCAACCGCAACGAGTTCGGCGCCACGGGCGGCGGACCCGTGATCAAGAACAAGACGTTCTTCTTCGGTTCGTACGAAGGGCTGCGGCAGCGCCAGTCGTCGACCGCCGCGCTCTCCTACGGCACCGCCGCGATGCGCCAGGGAGACTTCACCGGTCTGGCCCAGATGAACGATCCTCTGGGCGGCGCGCCGATCGCCAACAACCGGATCCCCGCCAGCCGGATCGACGCCCGGTCCGCCAAACTGCTCGAGTTCGTGCCGCTGCCGAATAGCGCGGGCACCAACGTCGCGGGGACGGGTGTGAACTTCTTCGACACGGTTCCCAACATTATCGGAGTGAACCGCTACACGGCGCGCATCGACCACAATCTGAACTCGTCGAACTCGCTGAACTTCGTGAGCAGCTACTCGAAGGGCTCGCCCTACTTCGTCTTCAACGGCGGCAACCGGCGGTACGGCAACTTCTCCGACGGCGGCTACATCACCAAGTCCGCCGGGCTGACGTACAACCGGCTGATCAACAGCCGGATGAACAACGAGTTCCGCTTCGCCTACTTCAACCACGCCTCCATCCGCATCGGCCAGAACACCGACTTCGATCCGTCCTCGCTGTTCCCCGGTCTGTACAAGCCCCTGCCGATCGGCGGACTGCCGAGCATCGGCATTATCAACTTCAGCGGCATCGGCGACTCCGGCGGATCCGATCGCGCTCCCCAGATCACCAACCAGTTCACCGACAACTTCAGCTACGTCCGCGGCGCGCACACGATGAAGGCCGGCGTCGACATCGGATTCGGGCGCGTCTCCTCGAATCCGTCGGCGGGCGGTGGCCAGTTCGGCAGCTTCACTTTCAACAACCGGTATTCCAACACCGGCTTCGGCGGCGCCTACGCCGACTTCCTGCTCGGCTTCCCCGCCATGGCGGTCCGTGCCACGCCGAGTCTGGTCAACCTGCTCTACAGCACACGCTACGGCGCCTATGTGCAGGACGACTGGAAAGTATCGTCGCGCCTGACGCTGAACCTCGGCGTCCGCTACACGTTGCAGACCCAGACCCAGGAACGCGACGGATCGTTCGCCAACTTCGACTTCGGCAACGGCAAGTACGTGATCCGCACCGAAGGCGGGCAGACTCCGCGGCTCGCCATCCCGCGCCTATTGCAGGCTTATCCGTTCGTGGGATCGGAAGCCAATGGCTGGGGCAAGGACGTAATCACGGCCGACCACAACAACTTCGGACCCCGCATCGGATTCGCCTACCGGCCGTTCAACGACACCAAGTCCGTGATCCGCGGCGGTTACGGGATCTTTTACAACATCATCCCGGTGTACATCGGCATCCGGCAGATCTCGCTCACCAACACACCGTTCCAGCTTTCGGAGAATTTCGAGAGCGGCGCGACGACGCCGTCCTTGACGCTCGCCAATCCGTTCCCGGGCGGCGGCGCGATATCGCCGAACCCGAACATCACCGCCGTCAACCGCCGCATTACCAACACCTACTCGCAGCAGTGGAACCTGACCCTGGAGCGCGAGATCGGCGCGGAAATGGGCCTGCGCGTCACCTACCTCGGCAACAAGGGCACCAGCGTGCCGTGGTACGTCTACGAACGGAACCTGCCGGTAGTGCAGGCCGCCGGCGTGATCCAGACGCGGCGTCCGTTCCAGCCGTTCGCTTCGATTTCAACGCTCGACACCAACGGCAGCTCCACCACGCATCAACTCCAGGTGGAAGTGACCCGCAGGTTCCGCAACGGGCTGATGTTCCAGACCAACTACACGCTGAACAAGACGCTGGACAACGTGCCGATCGTGGGCACGCCGCAGAATCCGTATGACGCGTCGCTCGACCGCGGCAACGGCGATCAGATCCGCCGCCACGTGGCCTACACCTCGGCGCACTACGAACTACCGTTCGGGCCGGGCAAGGCGATGGCGGGCAATTTGACGGGCGTGGCGGGCAAGATCGTGGGCGGATGGAGCGTCGCGTCGGTTCTGCAGTTCCGCGGCGGCAGCCCGTTCTCGGTGGGATTCGTTCCGACGCAAGTCGGCTGGACGGCTACCCGTCCCAATCAGGTGGCGGGCGATCTCTACCCGGCGACGAAGAACATCGAGGGCTGGTTCAACGCGAGCGCCTTCTCGGCTCCCGCGCCGTTCACCTTCGGCAACGCTTCGCGCAACCAACTATGGGGGCCCGGACAGAGGATCGTCGATATCAGCTTGCTGAAGGACGTTGCCTTCGGCGAAGGGCGCTACTTCCAGTTCCGGACGGAGTTCTTCAACCTCCCCAATCATCCGAGCTTCAGCAATCCGAATGGCAACATTTCCACTCCGGCGGCGGTCGGCAAGATCCGCGGCACGACAGTGGAAGCACGCGTGGTCCAGTTCGGCGCGAAGATCGTGTTCTAGCGGATCCGCCCGGCTAGGCGGCAACCCCGGAAGCGGGACCTCAACGGTCCCGCTTCTTTTTTTTCCGGTTCGACTCGCGGCTTGCGTGCCGGCCGGTGCCGTCCCCCCGATCCTGAATCCCGCCCGCCGGATTCAGCTTGTCCAGGGTGGCCTTCAGCCGCTGGCGAGCCCGGATGGCGGCGGGGTCCTTCGTATCGTCCGCCACGCGAGGCTCCTCGAACGGCGCACGGCTCATGTCGAACAGCGCCCCGTCCTGATTCAACTTCCATCCGGCATCCCGCGCGTACCATTGGCGGGCCAACTGGATGAAGACGGAGTCGCGCGGCTGTCCTTTCCGGCCGTGCAACAGCGGCGCGAAGCTATGGCCGTCGATCACGGCGCCCGTGGGCGGCTTGGCGCCGGCCAGTTCCGCGAACGTGGGAAGGAAATCGGTGGAGTCCACCAAGTCACTAGTGACTTGGCCCGCCGGTGTGTGACCCGGCCAGTTGGCGATCAGCGGAACCAGCGCTCCGCCTTCGAGCATCGAGCCTTTCTCGCCCGACAGACGCCGGCCGCGCACCGTGGACAGGCCCGCGTAGCCGCCGCCGGTTCCGTTGTCGCCGGTAAAGACGATCAGCGTGTTGTCGCGCAGCTTCAGACGGTCGAGATGGTCCACCAGCTTGCCCACCAGCTTGTCCATGTAGCGGATGTTGTCGCCGTAGAGATCCTTGCTATCGGGAGGGCTGTCCGGAGTGGGCAGGATTTCCGCATGCACGTGGGACATCGAGTAGTAGGCGTAGAACGGCCGCTCGCGATTCCGGGTGATGAAATCGGCCAGGTGGTCGTGCATCGTGCCGGGCAGGTACTCCTTGTCGCGGAGAGCCTTCACCTGCCCGTTCACCAGGTAGGTCTTCCCCTTGGCCTGGGTGTTCCAATAGATTCCGCTGCCGGAGAACTTCAAGTGCTCGTCGAATCCCCACTCCGCCGGCCCGAGCGGAAGCTGCCCCCATTTGCCGATCGCGGTGGACGCGTAGCCCGCGTCCTTCAGGATCCTGGGCATCATGGTTTCCACGGTTGGCTTCATGAGACCGGTGGCGTCCTGGTTGGTGGCGCCGGTCCGGAATGCGTAGCGCCCGGTGAGGATGAGCGCTCGCGAGGGACCGCACAGAGGCGCCGTGTAGGCGTTGTTGAAGCGGACTCCCTCGCGCGCCAGCCGGTCGATATTCGGCGTCCGCGCGTTGCCGCCGTAGCAGCCGGCGTTCCCGATGCCGAGATCGTCCGCCAGGATGAATACGATGTTGGGCTTTCCACCGCCCTGAGCGCCCATGGCGCGCCCGGCGGCCAGCCAGCCGGCCGACTTGATCAGATCCCTGCGATTCATCTTGCACCTCCGCGTCTCTCAGATCCACTCGAGAGGGTAACGCAAGCGGGCGCTCCGTGTCACGCGAGCCGCCCGGGCTACAATGACACGAAGTGCGATACCTGACGTATTCGGGGAACAACATCCTCTCCGTCGATCTGCCGGAGGGCTCCAACGTCCTCTACCCCAAGCCGCCGATTCGCGGAATCCCGCTCTCGGCCTACGGCGAGCACGTCAAGCGCTGCTTTGAAAACCCGCTCGGAATGCCTCCGCTGAAGGAACTGGTCGACTCCAAGTCGCGTGTCCTCATTGCGTTCGACGACAATTGCCAGCCCTTCCCCCTCCAGGCCCAGCCCGACTTCCGCCAGCTTGCCATCGAGGCGCTGTTGCCGATGCTGTACTCGTACGGCGTCCAGAAGAAGAACCTCCGCCTGATCTGCGCCATCGCCTTGCATCGCAAGATGAAGGAGCACGAACTCCGCCACATGTTGGGCGACGCCATCATGGCGGAGTTCTACCCCCATCAGCTCGACAATTTCGACGCCGAGGACAAGGCGCGCATGACCTCCCTCGGCAAAACGGAGGCCGGCGAGGAAGTCGAGATCTCCAGCTACGCCGTGGAAGCCGACCTCATCATCTACGTCGACTCGGTACAGATCCCGCTCAACGGCGGACACAAAAGCGTCGGCGTGGGACTGGCCGGATACAAGACCATCGCCTACCATCACCACCCGGAGATGACCCGGGAGTGCCCCCATGTCATGCAGCCGGACGGGTCGCGCATGCACGAGTCCGTCGAGCGCATCAGCCGGCTGATATCGGGACACACGAAGATCATGGTGATCGAGTTCGCCATGAACAACGCGATCTACCCTTGGTACAACGAATTTCTCGGCAAGGCGCCCTCGGCTTCGAATCCGCTGGACAAACTGCTGCAGTCCGCCACGCCGGCATCGATGAAGCTGCTGCCCGAAACGGCCCGCCGCAAGGTCATGCGCAGCGTGCCCGGCGCCTACCGGCCCACGGCGATCAACGCCGGCTCCATCGACGCCGTGCATCCCCATACGCTGACCGCCTTGCGCGACCAGTTGATGATCGACGTACCCCGCCAGTACGACACGCTCGTCTTCGGACTGCCGGACCTGAGCCCCTACGCGGTGGATGCACGCGTCAACCCCGTGCTCGTCCTCAGCGACGTGCTCGGCTACGTGTTCAACTGGTTCTACAACAAGCCGCTGATCCGCCGCGGCGGCACGGTGATCATCATGAATCCGGTGGACGAAGTGTTCCACCCCGAATATCACGCCGCCTACATGCGCTTCTACGACGAGGTGCTACCCTCCACAACCGATCCGTTCGAGATGCGGAAACGCTTCCAGGACCTGTTCGCCTACGATCCGTACTTGATCGACTGCTATCGAAACAAGTACGCCCACCACGGCTTCCACCCGTTCACCGTCTGGTATTGGGCCACCTATCCGCTCAAGTACCTGAAAAACGTGATCATCGTGGGACCGGAAGACGACAAGGCGTGCAAGCGGCTGGGCGTCCAGTGGGCGGCGGACATCAATGTGGCGCTCGAGATGGCGCGCGGCGACAATGGCCGGGACGACGTGGCGGCGCTGACGTTGCCGCCGTTCTTCTACATCAACGTCAAGGGCTGACCGGCTCGACCTCGAGCTGCATCACTTCCACGGCGCCCTCGGCGCGCATCGATCCGGACGGGCGCCGGTATTCGAGCGCCAACCGCACGCCGCCAACGCGCGGGCCGCGGAACTCGACCGAGCCGCCGCCTCCGCCGGACACGGGCAGTTCGCCGGAAGCGGCCACGGGCGCGGCTTCGCGGGTCCACTCCTGAACGATCCACCGCACACCCGAACTCCGGAGCGCGCCCGCGGGGCTGCTCAGCCGGGTTTCCGAACGCCAGCGGAGCCGGTACGGGCGGCCCGGGTCCACCGCCGCGATGCGCGCCAACACGTCGAGCGTCTCCGGCTGATCGCCGTTCCACTCGATCCGCCATCCCGCCTGAGTCCGCACGGCCGGACCCGACCAATCGAACCCACGCCGCTCGAAAAGCTCCGGCCGGTTCAAGGTCCGCCGGACGTGATCGGCCGCCTGGGTTCGATACCCGGCCAGCAACCGGTCGACCAGATGCGCCATGATCCCATCGAGTTCGGCCCCGGGGGGCTCCAGCCCGGCCGCGCGCGCCTCCACCAGGTCGAGCCGTCCCTGATCGGCCAGGTAGAGAGCGAACAGCACCTTCATGCGCGGATTGTCGGGTACGGCCTTTCGCTCCACCTCCTCGAGGTTCGACTCGAGGGCCCGGCAGAGGTCGAAGAGCGGCCTCGGATCCGGCCAGCCGCTTTCCAGCCCGGCGCGCGCCCATTTCCAGAACTCGTCGCGCCGGCCCTGGCGGAAATAGAAGTTGGCGAGCGTCCACCGCGGCTCGTACTTGCGGCTGAGTTCGGCGGCGCGGAGCAGCGATCGTTCGGCCTCCTCGATCCGCCCCTCGAGCTCCCGCTGGAGTCCCAGCCGCTGCCAGATCAGGTCGTCGCGCGGCGACAGTTCGGCGGCGCGCTCGAGCGGCGGGGTTGCGCCGGCGCCCTGACGGTCGAGCAGGAGCGACCGGGCCAGGAGGAACCGCGTGTCGCGCCCATCGAGCGCGATCGCTCGATCCACCCCTTCGGGGGTTTGCTCGCGAAACGCCGAATCCGCTAGCGCCTTGCGGCCCACATCCCACGCCGCCACCGCCAACACGCCGCTCAGCGCGAGGCGAAGGGCAAGCGGAGGGAGGGCCACTTCTCTTACAATAACCTTCATGTCGAAGCTGAACTCGTTGCATCCCGGATTGCGTGGGCTGATCGCCGGCGTGGCGCTGGCCGCGATGGCTCAGGGAGCGCCGTTCGGCGTCGCCACGGCGAACGGAGATTTCAAGGTCGACAACACCCTCGTTCGCGGGAGTGCCACGCTTCGCGAAGGCACGCTGGTGGAAGCCGCCAGTGTCGAGGCGCTGGTCAAGCTGGCCAACGGAGCGCGCTTTGTCGTGCGCGAAGGCGGACGTGCTCGCGTGTATTCGGATCGCGTGGTTCTCGAGCAGGGCCGGGGCGATCTGGCGGCGGGGAGCTACCGCGTGGAGGCCAAGGGCATGACGTTCGCGCCCGGAGAACCCGGTTCGCGCGCCAGCTTCGCCATTCGCGATGCCGCCGCCGTTCAGGTGGCCGCGACCTTCGGCCGCATTCAGGCGCGCAATCTCGCGGGGATGCTGATTTCCAATATCGACTCCGGCTCGGCCCTCGAGTTCGAACCCCAGGCGCAGGGCGGCGCGGCGTTGCCGTCCAGCTTCTTCGGCTGCGTCCTCAAGAAAGACGGCAAGTTCGTGATCTACGACCAGACCACGCGCATGATCGTGGAACTGCGTAGCAGCGTGGGCGTCGAATTCGCCGGCCACGTCGGCAATCGCGTGCAGGCGAACGGCACTTCGCGCGCCGCCGCCAACGGCGCCCAGACGCTCGATGTCAGCACCGTCTCGCCGGTGGAAACGGGCGGCTGCTCGACCGTGGCGGAAGCGATCGGCGCCGATCCGATGACCGCCGCGCGTCCGGAGACGAAAGCGGCCAAGCCCGCCCCCACCAAGCAAGCCAAGGCTCCGAAGGCGGACAAGCCGGCTCCGGCTCCCAAGGTCTCCCCCGCGCCGAAGAGTCCGGGAAGCGGAATGTCCGCCGGCACCAAGATCGCGATCGTGGCGCTGGTCGGCGGAGGCGGCGCGGTCGCCGCGGTTGCCGCCACCAGCGGCAAGGGCGACTCGCGGTCGCGCTAGTGCGGCATCATCCGCTTTTCAAAGCCTATCTCGCGCTGGCGTCGCTCTGTTTCTTTTGGGGGACCACCTATCTCGGCATTCGCGTCGGACTCGAGCACTTTCCGCCGCTAGTTCTGGTATCGTTCCGGTTCCTGTTGTCCGGCACGCTGATGCTGCTGGCGGTCTGGAAGATGGGGTTGCACCTTCCGCGCGGCCGGGAGTTGTTCTGGACCTGCTGCAACGGATTCCTGATCCTGGGAGTGGGCAACAGTTGCCTGACATGGGCCGAGGAGTTGATTCCGAGCAGTTTGGCGGCGCTGTTCATTACGGTGTCGCCGTTCTGGCTGGCCGGTTTGGAATCGTTGATCCCCGGCGGCGATAAGCTGCGATGGCCCACCGCGGCGGGGATGACGATCGGACTGGGCGGAGTCTCGCTGCTCTTCGTTCCCGATCTGTTCGAGAAGGGGCTGAGCGGCAACGCGTGGAAGGGATTCCTGATTCTGCAATTGGCGTCGTCGAGTTGGAGTTTGGGGTCCATCGTGCAGAAGCGGTATCCGGTGAAGGCGCATCCGGTGGTCGGCGGCGCGGTGCAGCAGTTCTTCGTCGGCGCGCTGTTTCTGATTCCGGCTCTGCTCGAGAAGCGGCCGTGGCACTGGTCGGCGGCTGGCGCGAGCGCGATGATCTACCTCGCCACGTTCGGGTCGATCGTCGGCTATAGTTCGTACCTGTACGCGCTGGACAAGCTTCCCGTGGCGGTGGTGTCGCTGTACACCTACGTGAATCCGCTGGTGGCGGCGGCGCTCGGGTGGCTCTTCTATCGAGAGCCGTTCGGGTGGAAGGAAACGGCCGCGATGCTCGTGATCTTTACCGGCGTCGCGGTGGTGAAGCGGTTCACTCCTTCTCGAGCACCTTCGCCCCCAACGCCCCTCCGATCATCGGAAGCGTCGTGAAGAGCAGGAACAGCAGCCCCAGGCTAAAGATCACCACCAAGGAAAGACCCATGGGCGAATCGAGCACTTCGAGCATCTGCTCGACATTCAGGCCCGGCTGCGCGTTCTCCTGAATCTGCTTCCGCCAGAGCGACGCCAAGCCGCCGCTGCTCGCCAGCGCCAACGCGGTGGACACCGTGAGGATCAGCGTGATCAGGAAGCAGAACACCCCGGTGAGCCAGCCCAGCCGGACGCCGCTTCGCATCGAGAGCGCCTCTCCCGTGCGGCGATTGTATGCGTAGACGGCGGAGAAGCCGGCCGCCAACAACCACACCACCAGGAAGAAGGGCGCCAACGGCCACGGCACCATCATCAGAAGCGACGTGACGGCGGCCGCTAGCATCGCGGTACGAACCGCCTGGCGGTTTCCGAATCCGATGGCCGAAGTAGCCGGGACTGGGCGGGCGGCGGACAGCATCGCCGGATCCGGGACATACAAGGGAGGGGGAGCCGGAACCGGCGGAGGCTCGGGTGCGGCGGCCATCAACTCGCGTTGTGGCTTGCCGCATTTGTGGCAGAACAAGGAATCGGGATAAAGCTGCGCGCCGCAGGTGCAACGTTCGGGCACTGATGTCAGTGTCCCGCAATGGCTTTGCCGCGCGCAAGGTACACTACGGTAAGCCCGGCATGAAACCGCTCACCGTTTTCGTCGTCTCCAAGCCCACGCAACCCTGCTTGCGCCTTCTCGAGAAGCTTCCCGCCGAGACCCACCTGGTCGTTGGCGATCGCGCGGAGATGTTCCGCGACTCCGCCGCCGATGCCACCGTTCTCATGAACGTGATGTCGCCGCTTGCCCTGTTTCGCGAGGTATTCGCCATGTGTCCCGGCTTGCGTTGGGTCCATTCCTTCTCCGCCGGCATCGAGAACTCGCTATTTCCCGAACTCGCCGCCAGTCCGGTTCCGATGACGAACGGACGCGGCGTGTTCAGCCGTTCCCTCGCCGAGTTCGTCTTCTGCGGAATGATGTACTTCGACAAAAAAATCGCTCTGATGAACCAACAGAAGAGCGAGGGCCGCTGGGAGAACATCGACCGTGTGGATGAACTCCATGGCAAGACGCTCGGCATCGTGAGCTACGGGTCGATCGGCCAGGCGTGCGCGCGGTTGGCGAAGGCGTTCGGAATGCGCGTACTCGCGCTACGACGGCGGCCGGAGCTGTGCTCGGACGATCCGCTGGTCGACCGCGCATACGGCGCGGACGGCATCCGCGATATGTTCGCCGAGTCCGACTTCGTCGCCGTCTGCTCGCCCAACGCTCCGGGCACGCGGGGACTGATCGGCGCCGCGGAACTCGCGGCGATGAAGCCGGACGCGGTGATCCTCAATGTGGGCCGCGGTCCGGTAATCGTGGAATCGGCGCTGATCGAAGCCCTTCGCGAGAAGCGGATTCGAGGAGCGGTGCTCGACGTGTTCGATGTCGAGCCTCTACCGGCGGGCCACCCGTTCTACTCGCTCGACAATCTGCTGCTTTCGCCCCATTCGGCCGACCACACGCCAGGATGGACCGACAACGCGATGGAGTTCTTCCTCGAGAACTTCGAGCGGTTCCGGGCGGGCGCGCCGCTCGAAAACCTGGTGGACAAAAGCGCCGGCTACTGATCGTCGAGCGCCGCGGCCGGCGCCATCTGGGAGGCCTTCCTCTCCACCTGCGACCGCTTCAACCGCTCGAGTTCCACCGCCGTGTTCTTGAGCCAGCGGTAGAGTTCGCCGGCGATCGCGTCCTCATCGCAGTCCTGCACTTCGATACCCCACAAGGAACGCAGTTCGTTCGCCTTGCGCTCCCAGTCGGGTCCGCCGGACGCGGCCAGGCACACGTGGCGGGCGGTCTTCACTCCGCGATTGAGCTTCGGAGCATTGAGAGCGGTCAGATCGGCGTGCAGTTCGCAGATCGAACACCCCACGAAGACGATTCGCCGCGCCACCAGCAGCGACTCGAGCAGTTCCTTCAGCCTGGGCAAGGCAGCCGTCGCGGCCTGCAACTCGGACCGGCTGTAGAGGATCGACTCGGGCGCCGCCATATCGCCGTACAGCTTCAATTGGAAGAACACGCTCGTGCGGGAAAACGCGCGCTCGGAACTTTTCAAGTGGATCGAGTTGGCCCACTCCGGCGACACGCAATCGAGCAGGATGTCGTAGTTCGTGCTCACCGCCGCCGCGAACGGTAGCCGCCCGATCGCCGCGTGCGCGCCCGAACTCTTGACCGGGCGCTGATAGGTGCATCGCATCTGCTCGAACACCACATGCTTGCGCGCTCCGAGCATCAGGATCAGTTTGTCCACCGCCTCTTCCGCCCGGCCCGCCTCCACCAGGGGAATCAGCTTGGCGACCTCGGCGGGCCGCGCCCATTCTTCCGCGTACGCCGCTTCGAGCATCGCCTTGACGAACGCCGCCCGGGTCGCCAACCCGGCTTGCGCGCTCAGCCCCGATCCGGCCCACAGAGCGACCTCGCCGCGAGAAAACGAGTCCAACAGATCCGGCGCCACGGCGGGAAGCTTCGCCTTCTTGCGCGCCTTGCCCTTGCCGGGATTCTTCGCGCGTATCTTGAACAGCGTGAACAGCATGTTCTTCATGTGCTTGGCAAGCGCGATGCAGATGGACTTGATCAACGCGAGCAGGCTCAGCAAGGTGAGATGCTTCCCGCGCTCGGTAAATGTCCATTCCGACGCGATGCGGAACAATCGCGCTCCGTCCGGACCCGACACTACCAGTTCTCCTTCGGCCACGTCGGTAACCGAGCCCGGCAAGGCCGGCAGAATCGCCTCCGGCTTCGCCTTTTTGCCCAGCGCGAGCACGCCCTCGAATGCGCCCGTGATCAGGATCTCTCCACGCAGCCCCGGCGTGACATCGAGGATCGTGCCCGGAATTCCGTGTACTCGCCCGCCGATCGCGATCTCGCCTTTGCGCGCGAATATCGCGTTGCCGGGGCCCGCGATTCCGACCTCGAACGGAGGCGGCATGGCGCGGGATTCCTCGATCAGCGTCGCGCGAAAACCCGGACCGAGCGTGTACACGCGCACCAGCGTCTGGCCGGAGCCGATCACGGCCAAGCTGTCTCTCGCGATGGCCGCCGCCGCCGCTCCGTTGGCGATCTTCCGCGAATGCAGCTTCTTCCGCGCCGCAGGATCCCACCACTCGAGCACTCCGTCCGAGGTGAGCAACACGAGCGACGAGTCGTCCAGGAAATCGAAATCCGCTACGCGGGAGACAGGCAGCCGCGAGGAGCCGCCGGAACCGGCGGTCCAGACGCCGAGCGACTGCCCGTGCCGCCATGCGGCCGCGGCCGCCTTGCGATTCGTCTTGACCCCGCCCGCCATCTGGTCAAGACCCGTATCGATCTCCACGCTCTTCCATTGCCCGGCGGCGAGGCTCTCGATCCGGATCGTCCCGCCCGCGACCGACACCCCGGAAAACGACCCGGGCTGCGTGATCCGGACATGCGAGAATCGCTTGCCCGGCCACTGTCCGGCCGGCGCCGCCTTGGTGACTTCCTTCATCTCGTACTTGGCGGCGAATAGCGCGAGTCCGACGCCTACCACCGCCGCCAAGATGGCGAGGCCCTTCCAGGGCGTGATCGAGGGTCCGTCCGTTTTGATGAAATCGGCCATTGATAATCCATCGTGAGGGAGGCGCTGCACTTTACGCGTCCCACCGCGGGAAGATCACCCCATCTTGGGGCGCCTTTATGAATCGAAAATAATCTTCCCTTCAAGACCACTTCATGTCCGGTGCGCGACCATTGTAATCAGGCGATTATCGCCGCGAGTAGATCAAGGAGAAATTACCACCCCATGAAGAAGCTGATGACGATCGCTCTGGGAATGGCCGTTGCCATCGCCACGACGACGCTGACCTTCGCTCAGGACAAGCAGGGCGACGAGAAGAAGTCCGAGGGCAAGAAGAAGGGCAAGGGGAAGAAGAAGAAGAAGAAGGAAGGCGACGGCGCCGAGAAAAAGAACTAGTCGCGCGTTCCATTGGACTTTCGAACGCCACCGGACCCCTCCGGCGGCGTTTGCCTGTCTGGACGGCGAATTCCCACATCCAGACCGGACCCGGCTGCGTATGGAACAATAGAACCCCGGACGGGAACCGAACTCAGGAGAACTCGATGCATCGTAGAAAATTCAACGCGGCCCTGGGCGCCGCCGTCTCCGGCTTGATGGCGGGAGCCGCCGCCGGCCGCCTCACCGCCGCCGACAAGGCGGAAAAGCACATCTGCAAGGGCAAGAACACCTGCAAGGGTCTCGGCGGCTGCAAGGCCGGCGACAAGGGCTGTGCCGGCAAGAACACCTGCAAGGGCAAAGGCGGATGCGCCACGGCGAAGCACGGATGCGCCGGCCAGAACGAATGCAAGGGCCTGGGCGGGTGCAAGTCGGGCGACAAGGGCTGCGCGGGCAAGAACACCTGCAAGGGCAAGGGTGGCTGCTCGGTCCCCATGGAACACTCCCGCCTGCGGCTCCGCAAGGGCGAATCCGTAGCGTAGGGCGCGTCATGCCCGATCGCTGGGGTTTCCCCGACCTCGGGTTCGGTATCGGACTCCGAACCGTCCACTTCCCGCACATCCTCGCGGAGCGTCCGGAGGTGGACTGGTTCGAGATCCTCTCGGAGAACTACATGGACACGGGCGGCCGTCCGCTCTGGGTGCTGGATCAAGTGGCCGCCCGTTACCCTGTCGTACTGCACGGAGTCTCGATGTCGGTAGGCAGCACCGATCCCATCGACTTCGAATACCTGCGCAAGCTGAAGGCCCTGGCCGCCCGCACCGGCGCGCGTTGGATCTCCGATCATCTCTGTTGGACCGGAGTCTCCGGCATCAACACCCACGATCTGCTGCCGATGCCCTACACGGACGAATCGCTACGTCACACGGTGGAGCGCGTGCGGACGATTTCCGATTTCCTCGAGAGACCGCTGGTGCTCGAGAACCCTTCGACCTACCTCGAATTCCACGTATCCACCTGGACCGAGTGGGACTTTCTCGCCGAACTGGCGGAACGGGCCAACTGCGGTCTGCTGCTC
>SYLY01000270.1 GCA_005808475.1 Acidobacteriota bacterium | reverse complement strand
TGTCCTATCATGAGGCCTTTTTTTCCCCACTTCAAACAAATTCCGTGTTCCTTGTTCCGGCGCCCCTCCGGTCTCACCCACTTCCAGCACCTTCATCCACGCCATTTTTCCAAAAAACGTCCCCTATGGGACAGGCTCTAGTGAATCGCACCGCGGCCGCCGTCAACCGCTACGCCATGGGCCATCACGCCCGCGTCCACGACTACCTGCTCACCGGAATGCGCCGCACGTGGGAGGAGACGAACTGGAGGACCGGCGTGCGCCAGCCCTATAGAAGCTCCTCGAGCGGACGGTAACGCGTAATCTCGTCCAGCCTCCCGCGCGAGGCAAGCAGCGGGTGCAGCTTCTCCATCGCCAAACGGGCCGGACCCGCGGCGATCTTCTCCCACAGCGGCGCGACCTCGGCCGCCGGCTTGTGGCGCATGAACCGCATGGCGTTCTCTTCGCCAGGCGTAGTATCCAGGCGCATCACCATCGAGCAAGCCACGCCCTGCGCGAACGCGGCCGCGTCGTCCGGCGCCAGGCGGGAGATTCGCTCCTTGACGATGGACTCGAGGATAATGGGCGTCTTCATGTTCACGATCATCATGCCCGCCGCCAGCCCCGCGAGCAGGTTGTGGCGGCTGGCGTCGTCGATCGCGGTTCGACGGACAAGGTCGAAGGCGGGCCACGGCTCCTTCCACTTCGGCATGAAGTCGATGAAGTAGCAGGCGCGGCCCGCGCCGTGCCAGAGGAACGGCTCATGCTCCGGATCGATCCGCTTCATTTCGCGCGTCGCCGCGTGAAACATCTTGCGGTAGAAGAACTGCGTTACCATGCCCCACGCCTCGTAGCCGATGCCCGCGTAGCCGGGCAGCAGGTTGAGCCGCGCCAGTTCCGCGATCTTGCGCGTGGCCTCGGCGATCTGGGTCTCCGTCGCGTTCTTGCCGATCTTGTCGAAGTGATAGCGCGCGAACGCCAGGCACAGCCCGGCGTGCACCATCAATTGCATGCTGGCGGGGATGCAGGAACCTTCGCCCTTGGTGAGCACATCGCGCGGATTCTCGTTCTTCGCCATCACCCGGTTGCCGAGCACCTGCCCCAGCCCCTCGGCCAGCCACAGTGACCGGTGAGGCTCGAAATTCCGGATCTTGTCCACGAGTTCGGCGATGCTCGCGTCCTTGCCCAGAAATACGTGGGTGAACTCCACGGTCTCGATCGTCAGTATCTTGTTGGTACTTTCGATGTTGCCGATTTGCGCATATCCGGCCGGGGAACAAAACACGCGAGCAATGGGCGGGACGACGGCCCGGGCAACCTTGAATACGAGCGGACTCATTGATCTCCTTCTAATCTGGCGCCAGGACGGCGCGCGCGGCCCGGAACGCTACCGGGCGTTCTCCTTGCGAAGGTATTCCTCGAGCGGTTTGAAGTACGCGAGGATCGCCCGCGACGAGATGTCTTCGCCCGTCTTCTCGCGGATCACCTGCCGCCAGTCGCGCGTCGCGCCCAGGCTCAGAATCTCCGTCAGCCATTTTCCCACTTCGCGATTGCCGAAGTAGTTGCACGAGTGCGGGTCCTGTTTCAAAATCTTGCGCGCGATGTGATCGTGCAGTTGGAACTTGATCAGGAACGCCATCGCGTAGTCGTAGTACTGGGCCGGGTCGTCGACGATGTGCGTCTTGGTGCAGGCGTCGCAGAACTCCTCCCCGCGCGCGGACGGCGGTTCGATGCGCTGGTAGCGCTTGACGTAGTCCCACCAGCGCGCGTTGAACTCGCCGATCGGAAGATTCTTCTCGTACAGGTCGTGCTCGAAATGGGTCATCGTCCCCGCCGACCAGGGTAGGAACACGATGGCCGAATCGAGCGCCTCGCCCAACAGGTACTCGGTCGCGTCGAGTTTGGCCGATTCCGGCAGAATTCCCACCTGCCGCAGATAAGGCTGCTGACGGGCCGCGATGCCGATCAGGTCGCCGATGGCCTCGTGGAACGCCCGGTTCATCCCCTCGCGCAGCACGTGCGGCACCTTCGGATTCGAGTAGTTGACGTAGTAGTAGACGTGGCCGAGTTCGTGATGCTCGGTCTCGAACCACTTGTAGTCGGCGGTCACGCTGCCCAGGCTGCGCACGTCCTCCCGCCGGTCGATGTGCCACGCCGATGCGTGGGTGTTCTTGCGCCTTTTGGATCCGGGCGGCAGTTCCCAAAGATCGGACTTCTCCCAAAAGCTCTTCGGCAGCGGCGGCATTCCGAGCGACGTGTAGAACTTCTCCGCCTGGCGCACGATCCACTCCGGCGAGCGGCCCTTGAAGTACGGATCGAGGTTCGCGCTCTCCACGATGCCGGGCCATTCCTGTCCCCAACGGTTGCCGATCCAGTGCGCCGGAATCGCTCCTTCGGGAACCGGCTGTTTGTAGCGTTTGGCCAGCGCGCGGCGCGTGTAGAGATGGAGTTGCTCGTATAGCGGCCCCAGATCGGCCGCGGCGCGGTCCATGAGCTGCATCATCTCGGGCACCGTCATGCCGTAGTCGGCCACCTGCAGGTGCATGTACGACGAATACCCGAGCTCCTTGGCGACGCGGTTGCGAAGATCGCGCAGCGATGCAAGCCCGCCCTTCAACACGGGGCCCGATTGCTTGGAGATCTCCCAATAACGGCGCCGTTCGGCGAGATCGGTGGAATCGCGCAGGACCTTGTCGATCTGGTTCGGAATCACCGGCTGCGCGCACACGCCCGCCTTGACCGGAGCCGCGCAAAACACGAAGCTATCCATGGTGGCGGTCAGCTTGGCCTCGGCCTCGATGCGCGCCTTCACCACGTCCGGGATCGTGCCGGGCGATTCGGCGGCGTTGAGCAGGATCTTGTCGAGTTGGCGGAATTCGACATCGTCCAGCTTGTCGCGGATGGCGAGGTACTTGCGCGCGCCTTCGATCACGTACTTGCTGCCGCGGAACCCGGCCAGCGCCGCGTCCGTGCCGATCCGCTCGCCGGTATGCTGTTCGGTCACGTCGGTGGCGGCGGTCCAACTGGCCTCGGCGGAGGCGGTGTAAAGACGCTGGTCGATGTCGTTGTACATCTCCAGAAACTCGCGAGCCTGGGTCCTCGGATCGGAACCGGTGGAACAGGCCGCCAACAAGAGCAGCGCCGCGAAGGATAGTTTCCGCACGATACGCTTCATTGTAGTGAAGCGGGCTCCCTCGCGCTTCCTCGCGTGGTTTCGGCGGACTCGAATCTCCAGAGCGGCCGCGATTTCGCCGATATGCGTCCAGAGGTGCGTCCGCGCGAAACTTTCGCTAACGGCGCCGTGTTCCTCCACTCATGACGCGGAGGATCTAACGGGGATCCTTCCTCTCTAGGGCATCAACACTATGAATTGGAAACACATCGCAATCACTTTCGCGATCGCGGGACCCGTGGGCACGGGACTCGTCGCGATCTCGCACGCGCAACAACCGGAGGAGGAACTCGGCGTCGAGCACGCCGAGTGCGCGCTATTCGGACCGAAGGGTGAGCGGTTCCGAATCGCGCCGAGGAATCGCAACTCGCAAAGCGCCCTCACCGCGGCCGTCACGTCGATGCTGGGGACGGCGAAAACCAAGGCGGCGGAGGCGGCGCCAGGAGCGGAATCGGACAACCTCATCGACGCCTTTGTCTTCAAGGCGATCCGCGAGGCGGGCGCCATCCCGGCGGCCAAGACCAACGACTACGAGTTCTGCCGCCGCGTCTCGCTGGATCTCACCGGGCGCGTACCCGCCGTGGAGCGCCTGACGCAGTTCGTGCAAAGCGGCGATCCGGCCAAGCGCGCCAAGTATGTCGAGGAACTGCTGGCGTCGCCGGAGTGGGCCGACAAGTGGACGATGTACTTCGGCGACCATTTCGAAAACACCGAGAACAACACCCAGATCCAGATCTTCGCCCAAGGCCGCAACTCCTACCAGAGCTACCTGAAGAAGTCGCTCGAGGCGAACAAGAAGTACGACGTCATGATGCGCGAGATGATCGCGGCCACCGGAGACAACGCCTGGGAGAAGGGCGAGTTGAACTGGTTCGGCTTGGGATTCATGAGTGGAGGCCCGGCACAGGACACCAACGATCTGCAGGCGGCCAACACGGCGGAGAAGTTCCTGGGAATCTCGCACGAGAACTGCATCCTGTGCCACGACGGCCGCCGCCACCTGGACACGATGAGCCTGTGGGGCAAGACCGAGACGCGGCGTGAAGCGTGGGAGTTGGCGGCGTTCTTCACCAAGAGTTCGATGGAGCGGGTCCGCGTAAATCCCGACAATGCCACGCCGTATTATCTGCGCGTGCTGAACCGCCCCACCGTCGCCGACTACGCGCTGAACACCACCACGGGCAACCGGCCCGCGCGGCAGCCGCTGGGCGCGCTACGCAACGTGACGCCGAACTATCCGTTCGCCGCGGACGGCGGAAGGCCTCGCGCCGGCGAGCCGTATCGCGACGCGCTCGGCCGGATGATCTCGGCGGACATCCAGTTCGCCCGCGCCACCGTCAACTACTTTTGGAAGCAGTTCTTCGGCAAAGGCATCGTCGATCCACCCAACCAGTTCGACCTGGACCGTCTGGACCCCGACAATCCTCCGCCGGAGCCGTGGACCATCCAGCCATCCAACCCGTACCTGCTGAACGCGCTCGCCAAGGAGTTCCAGAAGAACCAGTTCGATCTGAAGTGGTTGATGCGCACCATCGCGGCATCGGACGCCTATCAACTCCAGTCGCGCTACGAAGGCGAGTGGAATCCCGCCTGGGAGAACCTGTTCGCGCGCAAGTTCGTGCGGCGTCTCTGGGGTGAGGAAGTGGTGGACGCCATCGCGCAGGTGAGCTACATGCCGGTGACCTACGCGGTGACCGGCGGATTCCCCACGGTGAACTGGGCGATGCAGTTGCCGGGCACGCGGGGGCTGGGTAACGCGACGGTGGCGCCGGAGTTCCGCGTGGCGGGCATCGTGACCACCTACGCCAACGCCTCGTTCCTCGATAGCTTCCTGCGGGGCAACCGCGTCGAGGAAGAGCGCCGGTCCGATACGTCGGTGGCGCAGATCCTGAACGTGATGAACGACCGCTTCGTGCACGACCGCACGCGGGCGGTGGGCGCGGGAACCACGGCGTCGCTCGCGCGGAGGCTGTTGAACAAGTACTCCGCCGCCACCAACGACAACCTGCTGATCAACGAGATGTTCCTCACCGTGCTGTCGCGGCCGGCGTCGCCGGACGAAGACCGCCAGTCGCAGGTCATGCTCCGGCAGGGCACGCGTCAACAAAAAGTGGAGGACCTGCTGTGGGCCCTCTACAACAAAGCGGACTTCCTCTTCAACTACTGAGCGCGGAGCACGAACATGAACAACCAAGATCGTTTCGACCGTTACGTGGCGCGCAACCCGCACTCGCACGATTTCTTCTTCGCCCGGCCGCACTGGAGCCGCCGCGGCTTCTTCAAGATGCTGGGCGCGGGCGTCGCCGGATCGTTCCTGCTGGAAAAGCCGGCCCTCGGCGAAGTGGTGCGGCGCTTCGGCGCGCCCACGCGCAACACCGCCCGGAGCGTGATCATGATCCTGCTCTCCGGCGCGCCCAGCCACACCGATACGTTCGACTTCAAGCAGAGCCCCTCCACCCCGGCGGAACTGCTGAAGCCCGAAACGATCGGCGGCGTCGCATGGCCCACCGGGCTGATGCCGAAACTGGCCGCGAATCTCCCGGACATGGCGATCGTGCGCTCGGCCCGGTCGTGGGCGCTGCAGCACTCGCTGGGGCAGGCGTGGGTCCAGATCGGACGCTCGCCGGGCGCGGTCCTGGGCGATATCGCGCCGAACATCGGCAGCATCGTCGCGGTGGAGAAAGAGGCCGAGCGAACCGCCTCGCAGGCCTTCCCCGCGTTCCTGGCGCTGAACTCCGACGGCGCGATCGGCTCCGGATACATGTCGGCGGCCTATGCGCCGCTGCGGGTGGTGCCCTCGACGGCCGGCCTGCCCGACACGCAGAATCCCGATGGCGCCACGCGGTTCGAATCGAAGTTCGCCTTCGCCTCCGCGCTCGACGAGCCGCTGCGCGTGACGCGGCCGTTCTCCAAGGAAATGGCCGATCTCGAACGCTTTTACCGGGAGAGCAAGGGGCTGATGTACAACGCCTCCGTCGACAAGGCGTTCCGCTTCACGGCCGAAGAGTCGGCCCGCTATGGCAACAACAACTTCGGCAACGCGTGCCTGTTGGCGTCGAAGATTCTGGCGGAACGGGGCGGAACCCGCTACATCCAGATCACGCTCGGCGGCTGGGACATGCACCAGAACATCTACGCCGCCACGGGATTGCCCAACAACTGCCGCACGCTCGACAACGGGGTGTCCCAGTTGATCAACGACCTGAAGTCGAGCGGCCTGCTGCAGGAGACCATGGTCGTGATGATGGGCGAGTTCGGCCGCACCACCGGCCGGATCACGGCGCAGAACGGGCGCGACCACTTCCTGCAGCAGTTCGTCATGTTCGCCGGAGCGGGCGTCAAGGGCGGCCGCACGATCGGCTCCACCGACGCAACAGGAAGCGCCACCGTCGAGACAGGCTGGTCGCGCGACCGCGACATCCGGCCGGAGGACGTGGAGGCGACCATCTACTCCGCGCTCGGCATCGACTGGACCAGCGTCCGCTACGACGATCCGTTCCAGCGCGGCTTCTATTACGTGCCGGAATCCAACAACGACATCTACGGCCCGATCGAGGAGCTCTGGTCGTAGCCGCTACTTGTTGAGCGAACCGAACAGATCGAGAAGCCTCGCCACGATCTTGCGCGAGGCTTCCCGCTCCACGCGATTGGTGCCGTGCCATGTCTCGTAGCCGCCGAGTTCGTGCTGCTCGGGAGTGGGCAGGTAGCCGAGCCCGCCGTTGGCGAGTTCGATCGTGAAGGTGTCCTTGAACGGGCTCTTGGCCTTGATCTCGAGACCCGTCTCGGTGAAGGTCTCGAACGGAATCGCGGCCACGGCCAAATCGCCGATACGGAACGCCTGCACCACGATGTTCACCGACTCGGGCCAGTTCGCCGAATCCACCGTGCGCTGCGCGTAGATGACTTCGTGCAGCGGATCGGGCTTGTCCGACTTCGGCCGCGCCAGGATCTCCTTGGCGCGCGCCAGAATCTCCGGAGAAGCGCGCCGCATCTTCAACGGCAGATCCGTCGCGGCGGCCTTCAACGGAACCCAGTCGCGATGCACGATCCGCTTGCGCGCGCGGACCACCTCCTGCGCCACATCGTTCGCCACGAGCTGAATCTTCTCGTACGGCTTGTACCTCGGGGAAGGGCCAGTGGCGCCGTAGTCGATATTGTTGACGTCGCCGCAGGGTCCATTCGCCAGAATCCCCACGAACGCAGGACGCTGGCGATCGGCCCCGAGCAGTTCCTGGATCCGGCCGGCGAACTCGCCGAAATAGTCCGCCGAGATCTGCGCTCCGCCCACTCCGCCCACATAGTGCAGCCAGTAGTTGGCCAGCAACGCGATCGGCCGCCCGCCAGTGGACTCAACGGACACGAAGTACACCTGTGGGTTCACCGGACCAGCGGGCTTGTCCAGCTTGTCGCGGTATCCACCAGGGTTCATCACCGCCTTGTCCCGCCCGCCGAACGGATTCGGCGCGGTCTGCCCGTTCTTCAACAGCCAGCGGCGGTTGAACACATGCTGAGGGACTTGGCCCGATCCCCACCCGATCCGCGCCGGTTCCAGATTGTTCACCGCCCGCCGGACGCCATCGGAAATCCGCGTGGCGAGGAACTTCTGGTAGTCGTCCAGTGGACCGCTCACCACCATCGCGTTCGCCCCGCGCGCGCTCGAAGCCGAATGGGTGTGGGTCGCCGACATCATCATGTTCTCCACGGGGATGCCGGTGGCGTCGCGAGCCGCGAGTTTGGCGCGGTCGAACACATCGCGGTTCACCGACACGCTGTCCACCACGACGAACACCAGCTTGTTCGACCCGTCGTCCAGCACCAGACACCGGGCATGCAACTCGTCGTGGATATGGGTGGCGGGCGGCGCGGTCCAGCCTCCGACGATGCCCGATCCCAGCGGTGGAGTGATGTTGCTGGCGGCCGCTCCCGCGCGGAAAGTCTGGGCCGAGGCCGCGCTCGCCAACATCAGGGGCGGCAAGAGGATCGAAAGAAGCCGGTATCGCATTTCGCGGCCAGCATATCACGGAGACGGGAACCGCCGCCGTATAATGGAGGGAAGGAGTTTCGGAGGAACAGGCCGGATCTCGGGCATGAAAACACGCGGACTTTTTGCGATAGCGGCGGTTGCCGCGTGGGCGCAGCAGCCCGACACATGGGCTCCATTGGGACCCGCGGCGGCGACGCTGTTCGAACTGGCGCAGGATCCAGCCGAGCCGCGCGTGTGGTACGCCGGAACCTATTTCGGCGGCGTCTACCGCAGCACCGACACGGGACGAACCTGGAGCCAGCTTCCCGCGCCGTTCGACACCCACTCCGTCTTCGCGATCGTGCACGACCCGCGGATCCCCGGCCGGGTCTGGGCCGGCTCGTTCCCCGGCGGCGTCTACCGCAGCGACGACAACGCGCGGTCGTGGCGGCAGATGTCGTCGGGCCTCGGCGGCGAAAGCGTGCTGAAGCTGGCGATCGATCCTGGCGATGCCGGCCGGTTGGTCGCCGCCACGCCGGTGGGCCCCTTCTTTTCCACCGACGCCGGCGAGTCGTGGCGGCGTTCCACCGCGGACGCCGGGCTGGCCGGTTCCATTGCGCTGGCGTTCCATCCTTTCCGCCAGAACGAAGTCTATTTGGGCGGCCCCTTCGGAGTTCTGAAGAGTTCCGATGGCGGCGCCAGTTGGGTATCGGCCATCGACCAGCCCGGTTTCAACGTCGTGGCGCTTCAATTCAGCCCCGCGACCGGATCCCTCTACGCCGCGTCGCCTGGCAAGATCCTCGTGTTGCGGCCTGGGAGCCAAGTCTGGACCGATGTGACCGAAGACCTTCCCGGCGGCATCGGCATTCAGAGCATCGCCGTGCGGCAGGAAGGCGGCAGCGGCGCGGGCACGATCTTCATCGCGTCGGGCGGCGGCGCGTTTTTCCGGCCCGAGGCGGACACCGGTTGGAGCCTGGCTTCGATCTTCCCTTGCCGTTTCACCCGGTTCTACGACGGCGCGGTCGTGCTCGGCGATTTCTATGGCCAGGGGCTTCGCGTCTCCCACGACAACGGCTTCAACTGGGAGACTCGCGTCACCGGGTTCCAGAATCTGTTCGTCGGCGCCATGACGCTCGGCGGCGCGGCGGGACGCGAGACCATCGTCGCCGGAACGGACAACGGCGTGTTCGGATTCTCGCCCGCCAGCGTCTGGAGCCGCGCGCCGGGATTCCTGGAAGGCGTGTTTTCTCTGTTCTCGCGCCCCGGTTCCGACACCGTCTACGCGGGCACCGAACGTCTGGGCGTGTGGCAAAGCGAAAATGCCGGCGTGACCTGGAAACTGTCCGCCTCGGGCATCGTGCCGCCGAACGTTTCCCAGGTGGCGGCGACGCCCGACGGCGGATATCTGTTCGCCGCCACCGTGGCCGGCTTTTTCTCCTCCTACGACAGCGGCGAGACGTGGAGCCCGCAACAGACGCTCGGCATCGCCTTCTCCGTGACCGTCGATCTCACGCGGCCGCTTCGCGTGATGTTCGGCGGACCCAACGGCGCGGTGTTCCTGTCGAACGACGCAGGCGCCAACTTTCAGTACTTCGGCCGGGGATTGCCGCTCGAAGCGGTGAAGTGGCTGAAGTCGATCCCCTTTCACGAGACCTACGCGGCTCTCGGCAACGGCGCGATCTATGCGCTCGGCTACGACGGCACCGAGTGGGCTCCCGTGTTCCAGCGCGCCAGCGCCTACGCGTTCGGCGTGGACGTGCATCCGTCGGAACCGGAGACCGTCCACGCGGCGACGGTCGATGGTCTCTATCGCAGCTCCGATCGCGGCGCGTCGTGGACAAGGGTCGACGGCGGCCTGGGGCGCGGCGCCATCGTCTCGGTGCTGGCCGATCTCGACAGCCGCGGCGTCTGGTACGCGGGCGGCGTCGGCAAGGTCCATCGAAGCGCGGACAACGGACTTTCCTGGACCGAACTCGGCTCGGGCCTGCCCGAAGGGCCGGTCATCGCGCTGGCGCGCGCGGGCGGCGGGTCGAGCGCGTTGTTCGCCTCCGTCCCCGAGAAGGGCGTCTATCGCCTCGGAAACGGCAACGTCTGGCGGCGGCTGCCCGGCATGCCTGCGGAAGGGTCGCATTCGTTGACGACCGCGCTCCTCGATCCGAACCGCCTGGCGGCCGGCACCTCGATCGACGGAGTCTACGTCAGCGGCGACGCCGGCGAGTCGTTCGGCCGGTCCAATCGTGGACTGTCCCTTTTCGTCGGCGGCATCTCGGCCAACGCGGACTTCTCCACGATGTACGCCGCGTCCCTGCAGGGCGGTGTGTTCCGCTCCGAGGATCGCGGCGCCACGTGGCGCAACGGCGGCTTGCGCGACCGTAATCTGTACGCGGTCGCGGCCGATCCATCGGACTCGAACGCCGTGTACGCCGGGAGCAGCCTGGGAGTGAGCGTGAGCACCGATCGCGGGAAGACCTGGTCCGACCTCACGCAACGTATCTCCCTGGTGCGCGCCGTCGCCGTCGATCCGAGGAACGCCTCCGCGATCTGGGCGGGCGGAGCCAACGGCCGCGTGAATCGCAGCGTGGATGGCGGCAGGTCCTGGTCCACCGTGTCCGGCGGCTTGCCCGCCGGAGCGGTATCCGCCGTCGTGATCGACTCCCGCGATGGAGCGGCCTACGTGAGTCTCGCCGGGCAAGGCGTCTACCGGTCGGCGAACGAGGGCGCTTCCTGGGATCGCGTGTCCGAACGCGGCGACGTGCGCGTGCTCATTGCGTCCCCACGCGGAGGAGTACTCTACGCGGGCGCGACCGACGGATCGGTGTTCCAGATAGACGAAGCGGGGCGCTGGCTGCCGCTGTCGGGAAACCTGCCGCGATCGGAGATTCTCGCTCTTGCCGTCGACATGACCAGCCCCGCGACGCTGCTCGCCGCGGTTCGCGAAGGCGTCTACCGGACCACCGACGGCAGAACGTGGCAGAACGCGAGCCAGGGACTGAGTGGCGTCCCCGCCGATCTCTCCTCCGACTCATCCCGGCCCGGGCGGCTCTTCGCCGCCACTTCGCGCGGACTCTTCACCAGCACCGACGGCGGGTCGCGGTGGAACGCCGTCCAAGGTGGGCTGCCATCGCAGGATGCAGTGGCGGTCGCGCTCGACGAGGGCGGACGGCTGGTGGCGGTGGCGTTCGCCGAAGCCGGCCTCTGGACCGGCGACGGCTCTGGATCCTGGCGCCGCGTCCGCGACGGCGTCAAGCCGCAACCTCACGCCCTGCGATTCGCCGCGGCCGCCATCCTGGTGGGAACCGAGGACCAGGGACTGCTCCGCTCTCCGGATTCCGGCGCGACCTGGCAGGCGACTCCCGGCATCGCCACCGGCGATTTTTCCTGCCTGGTTCTCGGCGTGCATCCCAAGCGGCAAGGCCTGATCTACGCGGGCTGCGTCGGACCCGGCATGCTCCGGTCGACCGACGGAGGCCGCCAATGGACCCCCATCAATCGCGGCCTGCCCGAATCGCAGATCCTGGCGATGGCCCTCGACCCGGAGGACCCCGGCTTCGTCGCCATCGGGAAGGTCAAGGCCGGCGTCTTCGCAACCAGCGACGGCGGCGAGACCTGGCGGGCTCTCGGCGAAGGTATTTCCAGCCGCACCGTAACCTCGCTCGTCTTCGATACGCGGGACCGCCGGACTTTCTACGCCGGCACCGAAGGCGCGGGCGTGTACAAGCTGGTCCGGTCGCGCGGAGTACAATAAAGGCCATGGAAGAAAACGAAAATTCGAACGTAGTCTGGTTCGTCGCGGGCGCCGCCATCGGAGCGACTCTGGCGCTGTTGTTCGCGCCGACATCGGGCGAGGACACCCGCCGCTACATCCGCCGCAAGGCCGAGCGCAGCCGCGACGTGGTCGAGGACCGCGGCCGCGAACTCGCCGACCGGGGGCGCGACCTGTTCGAACGGGGACGCAAGATCGCCGATGAAGCCGCCGAGATTTTCGAACGCGGCGAGAAGCTGGCCGACGGGTAAGGAATCACACCCATGATCAAGATCGCATTATTGTCGCTCACGTTCCTTGTGGGAGCATTCGCTGTCGACAAGGACAAGGCCTCCTACGTGGGCGGAACCGCGAACCTGCCCGCCAACACCGAGGGGCAACTGTTGACCTCCGGCGGAACCGAGGCCGTTTTCACGTACAAAGGGGGACAATTGACGATCCCCTACAAGAACATCAAGTCGATCGAATACGGGCAAAAGGCGGGCCGCCGGATCGGTGTCGCCATCATGGTGAGCCCCATCGCGCTGCTGTCCAAGAAGCGGAAGCACTACCTCACGCTCGGCTACGCCGACGCCGCCAACGCGAGCCAAGGCGTCGTCATCGAACTCGGCAAGGACGTGGTCAGATCCACGCTCACCGCTCTCGAGGCGCGATCGGGCAAGAAGGTGGAGTACGAGTCCGAAGACGCCCGCAAGAACGTCGGCAACTGATCCGGCCTTCTCCACCGTTGCGGCCTGGCCGCAAGGCGTGAAATCATATGAGGACCTCCGAATGAAGCTCCTCGAAAACAAGGTCGCCGTCATCACCGGCGCCGCTATGGGAATCGGCGCCGGCATCGCCGATCTGTTCGCCGAACATGGCGCGACTCTCTATCTGCTCGACATAGACGGGCCCAAGTGCGAGGCCAAGGCTGCCGCGATGCGGCAAGCCGGCCACCGCGCCAGCGCCTTCGCCGCGGACGTTTCCCAGGCCGCCTCGATGCGCCCCGCCATCGACGCGGCGCTGATCGAACATGGACGTATCGACGCCCTTGTCAACAACGCGGGCATCTATCCGCGCCGCGCCTTCATGGACATGACCGAGGCCGAATGGGACGAGATGCAGAACGTGAATCTCAAGAGCCTTTTCCATATCTGCAAGCTGGTCCTGCCGGGAATGATGGAACGCCGCTCTGGAAAAATCGTCAACCTGGGCTCGGTGACTTTTTTCAAGGGAATGGCGCTGTTATCGCACTACGTGGCGGCGAAAGGCGGTATGATCGGGTTCTCCCGGTCGTTGGCGCGCGAAATGGGACCCTACAACATCCACATCAATACGGTGACTCCCGGCGCGATCAAAACGGAAGGCGAGATCATTCACGCCGATCCGAAGGCGATCGCCGCGATCCAATCGCGCCAGTGCCTGGACCGCCGCCTGTTCCCCGCCGATGTCGCCGGAGTCTGCCTATTCCTAGCCTCCGCCCTGAGCGACGGCATGACCGGCCAAACGCTCAACGTCGACGGCGGGCTCATTCTGTACTGATATGTCCGACCGATACTCCCGCTCGCGCCAGTTGCTGGAGCGCGCCCGCCATTCCCTCACCGGAGGCGTGTCCAGCCCGTTTCGCGCGCACTTCCCGGTGCCGCTCTATTTCGAATCCGGCCAGGGCCCGCGATTGCGCGACGTCGACGGCAACGAGTACGTCGATTACACGCTCGCCTGGGGTCCGAATATCCTCGGATACGCCCATCCACGCGTGACCGAAGCCGTCGCCCGCCAAGCCCTGGGCGCGCATACGTTCGGAGCCCAACACGCGGTGGAACCCGAGGTTTCGGAAAAGTTCCAGCGCGCCGTCCCCTGCGCCGAACGGGTCGCGTTCACCTCTTCCGGCAGCGAGGCGGTGCAACTGGCGATGCGCCTGGCGCGCGCTCACACCGGCCGCAACGTCGTCCTCAAGTTCGAAGGGCACTATCACGGCTGGATGGACTCGGCGCTGATCAGCTATCGCGCCCCCGTGGACCAGATGGGACCCGAAGACGAGCCGGCCATCACGTTCGGTTCGAAAGGGCAGGTTCCCAACGCGGCCGGTAACGCGATGGTGGCGCCGTGGAACGATATCGAAGCCGTGGAGCGCCGGTTCGCGGCGAACCCCGGCAAGATCGCCGCCGTGATCACCGAGCCCGTGCTCTGCAACGGCGGCTGCATGATGCCCGGCGAAGGCTATCTGGCCGCGTTGCGCGAGATCGCCACACGGCACGGAGCGTTGCTGATTTTCGACGAAGTGATCACCGGCTTCCGCATGACGCTGGGAGGCGCCCAGGCCCACTACGGAGTGACGCCGGATCTGGCCACGTTCGGCAAGGCGATGGGAGCGGGCATGCCGCTTTCGGCCATCGCCGGCCGGCGCGACATCATGGAACTGATGATGACGGGCGGCGTCGCGTTCGGCGGCACGTTCAACGGCAACCCCATGTCGCTCACCGCCGCCAACGTAGCGCTCGACGTGTTGGCGGAAAACGACGGCGCGGCGTTGAAGCAGGCCAACGACACCGGCTATGCGATCCAGTCCGCGCTGCGGGAAGCCGCCGCCGCCGCCGGCATCCCGATCCACGTTTGCGGCTTCGGCACGGCGTTTTCGGTCCACTTCAACGAACGCACCTCGATGGTGCGCTTCCGCGACATGCTCTCCAACGACAAGGACCGGCTCGCCAAGTATGTCCGCGGGATGCTCGACGAAGGCGTCTACCTGCTGCCGGACGGCCGTATGTACGTTTCCTGCGTCCACGGCGCGCGTGAAATCGACGAGACCGCGGCGGCGGCCCGGCGGGTGTTCGCCACCTTGTAATGAAACGCTACTCGCGACGCACGATTCTGTTCTCCGCCGCGCTTCCCATCGCGCGGGGCCAGAATCCGGCGGCGCCGTACGACCTGCTGGTCCGCGGCGGCCATGTCGTCGATCCGTCGCAAGGGATCTCCGCGGTGCGCGACGTCGCCATCGCGAAAGGAAAGGTCGCGCGGATCGCGGAGTCCATCCCTGAAACCGAAGCGGTGCAGATCGTCGACGCGCGGGGCAAGATCGTCACCCCGGGGTTGATCGACGTGCACGTGCACGTCTACGACGGCGTCGCGCCGCTCGGCATCCCCGCCGATCCCAACTGCATCGCCAAGGGCGTCACCACGGTGCTCGACGCCGGGTCGTCGGGCGCGCATACGTTTCCCGGCCTGCGCAAGTACGTGATCAACGTCGTCGACACACGGGTCTACGCGTTGTTGAACATCTCCGTGGTCGGCCAGTCCACGCTGTCGCCCGGCAACCAGTGGGGCGAACTGATCGACCTGCGGCTCGCCAACACCAAGCTGACCATCAAGACGATCGAGCAGAATCGCGACCGCATTCTCGGCGTGAAGATCCGGCTCACCGAAAACATCGCCGGCCGTCACGACCTGGATGCGCTGAAGATGGCTCGCGAAGCGGCCGAAGCGGTGCGGCTCCCGCTGATGGTGCACATCGGCGGAACGTTCTCCACGCTGCCCAAGATCCTCGACCTGATGCGAAAAGGCGACGTCATCACGCACACGTTCCGCCAGGAAGCGGGCGGGATCCTCGACGATCGCGGCCGCGTGCTGCCGGAGGTAAAGCGCGCCGTCGCCAACGGGATCCGGCTCGACGTAGGGCACGGCGCCGGAAGCTTCGGCTGGGCCGTGGCCGAATCGGCGCTGAAGCAAGAGGTGCTGCCCGGCACGATCTCGAGCGACGTGCACCAGTACAACGTGCACGGCCCGGTGCTGGATCTGGCGACGACGCTCTCCAAGTTCCTGCATCTGGGGTTGACGCTCGAGCAGGTGATCGAGCGGGCGACGCGCAACCCGGCGGAGACCTTCGACTTTCCGCGCGGGCTCGGCACGCTGGCGCCGGGAAGCGAGGGAGATGTCTCGGTGTTCAAGCTGGAGCAAGGCGACTTCGAGTTGTTCGATTCGGTGAAGCAGCCTCGCGTGGTGCACCGCCGGCTGTTGCCTGTCGCGACGATCAAGGCGGGCCGCATCTACGGCTCGGCGTCGATCCCCGTGGTCACGCTCTGAGGGAGCGGGCTAGGCTAGAATTCAATTGATGGGCCTCACTTACGAGGGCAATCCGAAGCACAAGGAGCCATGGCAACCCGGAAAAAAGGGATCCATCTGTCCGCGGTGGTCCCACGGCGTCGCGCATGAGCTCCTCGATTCCAGTTCCATATCCGTCGATGGCAGGCGATTCGCCACACGCAGGGGACGCGCCTTCGCCGGCCAGGAGCACGGGCCCGAACGATGGCACGGCTACCCGGTCTCTTGGAGCGAAGTACCGGAGATAATCCGCAGGCGGTGGATTGCCGACGGACTGGTGACCAGAAAGCAGGTTCGCGACGAGTGGGAGTCCGTGAGGAATAGTGCCAGTGAATGAGTCCGGTCTGGATCTGCGCATCGGCTTCGAATCAGACCCGGACGCAGGCTTCGCGGCCGATCCGGATTTGGCCGCCTCATGGGGCTGGTTCGAACTTTGGGTGGGAGGCGTCAACCTGTGCCGGCACGCCGCGGGGAGCCACGTGGCGGATCGCGTGCACTGGTATCTGCTGCCCCTCCTGGAGTGGTTCGTCCGCAACAGGGAGCGCATGTTTCACGAGGAGCGCATCCCGGACGGCTTGACGAACGATCGCTCGGCCCGAGAGAGTTGGTTGGCCTCGAGACCTTTCGACCTCGAAGGGGAGCGAGCGGAGTGGGTCGAGGGATGGCTTGCCGCCCACTCGTTGCGGTCCGCCGCCCACGGCGGTATTTTGCCCGACGTCTTCTTCCGAAGATACCGGAACGATCTCGAGGTCTCGTGGGGACACGCTTCCTCCGCCGGAATCCCCGCCGGATTCCGATTCCTGGCGCCCGCCGGAACGCTTCGGTCACCCGCCTCGGCCGCCGCCGGGAATCTGCAGGCGGCGATCGGGACGGCGATCGCCGGACTCTCGCAACTGCGCGCCTCTCCCCGAATCGGCCGTCTCGTAGCGGATCATGCGGCATTGGCCCGGCCGGAGCGCTCCAAGCGGGCTCAGTGGCTGGCCGGATTGAAATCAGCCGTCGAGTGGGCAACCCGGTTGCTGCCCTCGACGGGCGAACTCGTAGTCCCGGTCACGCCGCCCCCCTTGGCCCTCTTCGGCTCGTTGTCCCCGTCGATCGAGGAAGCGGAAGTACAAAACATCCTCGAACTGATGCGGAGCGCGGAGGCGCCGGAGCCGGATGAGTGGAAGGGACGCGATGGTGGCGACGCGGACCGCGCGCCGTGGGAACAGGGCTACGAATGGGCCGAGATCGCCCGGCTGCATTTGCGCCTGCCGGAACACACTCCGCCCAAGATCCACGCCGTCATCGAGTCCCTCGGAATCGTCACCCGGGACGTGGAGTTAGCGGACCAACGTGTTCGCGCCATCGCACTTTGTGGAGAACGCTACCGCCCCACCATCGCCGTCAACTCCAATTGCCCGAACAACCGGACCAGCCCGGGGAGGCGCTTCACGCTCGCCCATGAACTCTGCCATCTGCTCTTCGACCAGGAGCGCGGAGTACCGTTGGCGGCCGCAAGCGGTCCCTGGGCGCCGAACGAGATTGAAAAACGCGCGAACGCATTCGCCGCCATGTTCCTCATGCCGGCGTCGGCATGCCGTTCCGAGGTGAATCGCGTCGCGCCGGCTGGCGTCCGCACCGAGGAGCAGCTACGCGATATCGCCGTCAGCCTGAACGCCAGCCGTTTGGCCACTCTGCGTCATCTGCGCAACCTCGAACTCATCGAGTCCGCGGAGGCGGAGATGCTCGAGGAAGGCATCGGCGAATAGGACGCGCCCGGCGCACCCTCCTCGATCAGCGGATCCGCCATCGTCTCCACCCACCGCCACTGGCCGCTCGTGTTGATTTCGAGAAACACTCAGCGCCCGTCCAGCGGAGACGACCCGGCTCAGGCCAAGTCGATCTGGAAGATCCAGCCCGCCGTCGGACTGTCGTAGTTCGCCCAACCCGGGTGGATGCCCGCGTCGCAACCGAACAGCTTGCCGTCATGGTAGGCCAGTCCGTGCGCATCGCACGAGCCCGGAACGAAATCCACCACTTCGATCACCTTGCCGTTCGACGCGTCGTAGCGCGCCAGGCACGGCCGGTAATCGGCGTACCGCTTGCAGTCGTTGCCCACCACCTGCCACATGGTCCCGTCCTTGTCGAACGTGATGTCGTGGTAGCGCGTCCGGTCGGGAGCCTGATAGAACGGGATCATCATCTCCGGCTGCCACGTCTTGGGGTCGACGCGAAGGTTGCCGCGCAGACGCAACGCCGCGATCCACAGCTTGCCCTCGTGCCACTGGCCGCCGTGGCTGCCGCCGCCGTCGTTGGCCGGACCGAGCGGAATCTGCCGGTGGCTGACCAGCTTCGAATTCATGTCCACCTGGAAAACGCCCTGCGGCGGCGCGTTGGCCACCATCCACACATAGCCGCCTCCCACCGCCATGCCGCTGGTGTTGCGCGAAGGCGTGGTCACCGTCTTCAGCAGCTTGCCGTTCCAATCCACCAGCCACGCCGATTCGGTCAGCGACTTCGGCTCGGTCAGCTTGTACGAAGCCGCCTGCGGACCCGACAACTTCTGCTCGCCGATCCAAAGCCCTTCCGGCGTCGCGGCCAGCGCGTTCGGGAATCCGCTGGGGCACTTGAACAACTTGGTGGTCTTGGCGATGCGCTTGGCTCCGCCGCTCTTGCGGACCGCCACCGATTGCGCGAACGCGGCGCCCGCGAAGCTTGCGGCGAGAAAATCTCGTTTCGTCATTAGGGTCTCCCTTGTTGTTGGCCGGAGCGAAAACGATCTCAATATAACACTTCGATCCGGCCGGCAGCACCGGAGTGCGGACGAGGGCAAAGTGAAGCAATGGCGATCTTGGAAACGGTGGTGGGGAAGGCGCTTGCCGCCGCGGCCGGTGCGGTGACCAAGGTGCTCACTGAACGAGCCATAAAAGGCGCGCCTCGCCCGAGCATCGACGCCGGAGCCCTCCGTGAGGATTGGAAGGACGACCTCGCGAAGCCCGATGGCAGGAAACTCGCGGCCGCCCTCGAGGACTTCTACGGCAAGCGGTTGCTCGAGGACGAACTGGCCAAAGTCACGGCGGGGACATTCGACAAGATCGACTGGACGGTGGTGGAGGCTCAGTTCTCCAACTCCGCCAAATGGGCTGGGGCGCAACTGCCGCGCGAATGGCGGGGCAAGCTGCGGAGCCAGTGGCGCGACTTCGAGTACACCGCGCATCCGGGCCTCGACGCCAGGCAGCAGGACCACCGGACCGCCTACCTCGCCGCCGTGAGGAAGTGGCACGGCAAGATCTCCTTCACCGGATTCGCCGAGGTGACGGGCGACCCCGAGGTCGAAGCGGAGCAGCTCTTCGTCATGCCGGACATCCGCGCCGCCGGCGAGCAGGAGGCGAAGCGAATGCCGGGTTCGCACCTCACCGGCGACGCGCAGCGGCTGGCCGTCCTCCTGGGCAAACCCGGAGCCGGCAAGACGACGCTACTGGAGCATCTCGCGGTGGACGCCGCCGGGCTCGACGAGGGGCCGCTCCCAGTGTTCCTCCGCATCCGGCACGTCCCCCGCGACTACAAAGGCGGATCGCTCTGGCCGGCCTTCTACGAGCAGATCCGCACGCGCCTCGGACTCCCCGTGCCGGACGGCTTTCTCGAGCGCGAGGCCGACACCGGCGGCATCCTCTTGCTGTTCGACGGGCTCGACGAGGCGGGCAACGACGCCCGCCGCGACAACATCGTGGACGGGATCGCGCGGCTGGTGGACGCGCTGCCCGAGTGGACCCGCGCGGTGATCAGCACGCGTCTCCACGACTACACGCGCAAGCAGTTCGACTCGCGCCGGTTCGCCCACTTCGAACTCCGCGAATTCACCGGCGAGCAGATTCAGACGTTCGTCCGGCGCTGGGGGCGGTCCACGGCAAGAACCGCAGCGACGCCAAGGAGATGACCGGGCGGCTTTGGAACGCCCTGAAGAACCGCCAGGACATGCTGGGACTGGCGCGCAACGCGCTGCTGCTGGCGATGATCGTGCGCGTCCACTTCGGGCTGGGCGCGTTGCCGGAGGGTCGCCTGGACCTTTACTCCAAGTGCGTGGACACGCTGCTCGAGCACTGGACCAAGGCCAAGGACTTGGCGGAGAGCCCCATCGAGCGCTCCGTGAAGCACGGCTTCCTGGCGCGCCTGGCGTTCGACATGCAGAAGGACGCCGGGACCGGGATGGGCGAATCGGTGGAGCTGCGCATCGGCCGTCCCGATCTCAGCCGGCGGTTGCGCGAGTTCCTGCGTACGAACTGCCCGAAAGCGATCGGCCAGGTGGACGAGATCATCGACCGGCTGCATCAGCGGGACGCGATCCTGGTGGCGGACGGTTCCGGTGGCTTCGGCTTCGTGCACCGCTCGTTCCAGGAGTACTTCGCGGCGTGTTACATGGCGGCGGAACTGAGTTACCCGGAGTTCGATGCCCTGGTGGCGGAGGACCGGCAGGGATGGAATGAGACGCTGTATCTCGCCGTGGCGCGCACGGGGCACAGACCCCGGCGGCAGGAGATCGTGATCGGGCTACTGAAGCGGAGCAAGGTGGAGTTCGCATGGGAGGCGATTCGAGCGGCCCGCGGCGTGGACCCCTGGCTGGAGTCGCTGGCGGGATTCCTCCTGGGGTTTTACAATTCGAGCCAGCGGCCGGACGCTCGGGCTTGCGCAGACTGTTGTGGAGATCATCCGAGAACGCTCGATATCCTGGCGGGGCTGTTCGATCGGGAAACCCGCGAGGGTCCGGCGTTGGCGGGCGCGGTCGCATTGGCGGATCTGCTGGCGGAGCGGGGAGATTCGGGTGCCGCCGCGTTGTTGGAAGCGTTTTCCCGCGAGGCCGACGGCCTGGAGGTGGGAATGGTCCCAGTCGCCGGCGGTCGGTTCCCGTACGGAGAAAAGAACAAGAGCGTCGACGTCCCGGCGTTCGAAATCGACCGGACCCCCGTCACCAACGAGCAGTTTAGCCGCATGGTCCCGGGGCACCTACGGTTGTTGCCGAAGGAGTTCGCCGGTCCTCGTCAACCGGTGGTCGTCGTGAACCTGTATGAGGCGGAACTGTTCGCACGGTGGCGGGGCTGCCGCCTGCCTACGGAAGAAGAATGGGAGAAGGCTGCCTCGTGGGATGCCGAGCTCGGCCGGAAACGGAAGTACCCGTGGGGGGACGAGTTTGATTCCGCGAAGTGCAACACGAAAGAAGCCAAGATCGGTCGCACGACCGATGTCGGATCCTACCCGCTCGGCCGCAGCGCCGTAGGCTGCGACGACATGGCCGGGAACGTGTGGGAGTGGACGCAGCCTGGATCGGTTCGGGGCGGGTCGTGGTTCAGCAGTAGCGACCTCGCGGCCTGCGGTCGCCGTGGGGACTGCGAACCGTACTTCCGCAACCTCCCCATCGGGTTTCGTTGCGCCAGGACGTAGGAGTTACCCTATTCACTGTTCCCTATTACCCTTTTTTTCTCTGGCTGGCAAAAGGGTAGGGGTTGGCGCTTCCGAGACCGGCCCCCGCCGCGCGGGGGCACAGGGAATTTTTGTTTTTTGAAAACAGCCCCCTCCCGCGACCCACGGACGTGGGTCGCGGTGGCCTCGAGCGCAACAGAGCCGCACCCGGTCGCGAAGCCCGGCGCGAACGCGCTAACCGGGAGTCGCGTAGCTGAGGTCCCAATCGCCGAGCTTGTGCAGCTTCTTTCCAGGCCGCGCCGGGGCGGGTAGCGCGCCCTTGTGTCCCAGCCGGCGCAGCACGCTCCACGACGGATCAAAATGGTAGCGCGCGTTGGTATCCCAAAAGAACAGCCGGTCGATGCCGAGATCGTAGATCGCCTTCGCGCGCTTCAGATCAGTCTCGGGAGGCATCAGCCGCGGCATCATGTTCGGCGCCAGTTCGCATTTGGTTCCGCGCGTGATGCGCACGAAGAAGTCGAGATCGCGCGGGTTGTCCCACGAATCGGCTGTGCTCGTCAGCCGTTCCACCGGCGTGTACGGCATGATCGTGTTCACCAGACCGTCCGCGATCCACGCCTCGAGATCCATCGCCTGGAACAGGTTCTCGCGCTCGCCGCTCATCACGGTCGCGGTGATTGGCTTCGCACCCACAATCCGGCGCTGTTCGCGCATGAACTGCGTCAGCACGCCCGCGCGATGCTTCAGCCAACGCGGATCGCGATCGTCGAGCCGCGTTGCGTCGAGCCCGGTGGCTTGGCGGAAGCTGTCGAGCACGGGCTTCTCGTACTCTACCAGCGGAGGCCTGCGGTTGTCGATCCGCCCTTTCGGCAGGGTTCCCTTTGGGTCCATAGTCTCGAACTGGTACGACGGCAAGCGGTGGGCTGGTTGGCTCTACCCTGCGCGACTAGGCATTCCCTACTTGCAGTGCTGGCTGGCGCTCTCTTCTGAGATGACGGGCGTCGGCGTTCCGCTCGAGCAGGTTGATTTAAGCGGAGCAGATCACCGTCTAGAGAGGCGAAATTGAAGTGATCGCCACTCCGGACCACGATTGGGCTCACTGCGTGGCGCCTCCCGTCGTACACGCTGACAGTCCGGCCGAGAGCGGGCGCCGGAATATTGGAGTCGCCGTTGCCGGCTGAGCTCGCTACCCCTTGTATTAATTAGGCGATGGGTGTATGATCAATCCATCGGCGAACAATGGATCGAGCTCCAATCTCTCAATCCGGTCTGTTGCCCCGCACGCTTGACCTGCTGGTGTTGAAGACGCTCACCCGCGCCCCGCTTCACGGCTACGGCATCGCGCAATACCTGCTGCGGACCACCTCCAGTTTCCTGAGCGTGGGTGAAGGCACGCTCTATCCCGCCCTGCAGCGCCTGGTGGTGAACGGCTGGGCCCAGGCGGAGTGGCGCCAGTCGGAAACGGGCCGCCGGGCGCGCTACTACACGATTACGCCGGTGGGCCGCAAGCACTTGAGGACGCAGGAACGCGAGTTCGAACAGATGGTGGACGCCATCCGGCTGGTGTTGAGGGCCGTATGAACTGGACACGGTTCTGGAATCGCCTGACGGGCAGGCCGGCGCGCGAAGAGGCCAGCTTCGATGAGGAGGTGGCCTTCCACGCCGAGATGAAGGCGCGCGAACTCACCGCCGCGGGCCTGAACGAGGAAACCGCTCGCGGCGAGGCCCGTCGCGCGCTCGGTAACGTTACGCTCGCGCGGGAGCAGGTGCGCGAGGCATGGTCCTTCCCCTGGCTCGCCGACGCTTGGCAGGATGTGCGCTACGGCGCCCGGGGGCTGGCCGCGCAGCCCGGTTTTGCCGCCGCCGCGGTGCTCGCGCTGGTGCTCGGCATCGGCGTGAACGCGATTGTGTTCAACGTCTACAACGCACTCGCCCTGGCCCCCTACGCGGTGCGCGACGCCCACTTGGTCGTGGAAGTCTGGGGTGAGCGGGGCGCCTCCTGGAGCGGCTTCACGTGGCCCGAGTACCGCTACTTCCGAGAGCACAGCAAGAATCTGGCGGGCGTGGTCGGGACGACAAACACGGCCGCGCGCATCGCCCGCAATGCGGGCGAAACAGGGTGGGACGGCCCGGCCGCGGCGGTCAGCGACAACTTCTTCAAGGTCATCGGCACCGGTTTTGCGCACGGCCGCGGATTTTCTCCCGAGGCCGGACGCGTGCGCGACCCGGCGGCGGAGATCGTGCTGCACTACGATACCTGGGTCGCGCGCTTCGGCTCCGACTCCGGGATCCTCGGCCAGTGGCTCCACGTGAACGGGCACAAACTCCAGGTGGTGGGCATCGCCGCCGCGGGATTCTCCGGGCCGCAGCCGACCAACCCGGCGGTGTGGATTCCAGCGCCTTGGCGCGATATTTTCGAGCCGGGTCAGACCTACTACGACACGGTCAATAGTTGTTGTACGAGCGTCATCGGGCGGCTCGGCCCCGGCGTGACCCGGGCCCGTGTCACGGCGGAACTCACCGGCCTGATCGCGCAATTCCGCAAGTCCGTGGGGAAAGAACCCGGGCGCGTGCGGGTCACGACTCCCACGCTGCTGGCCAGCCCGAAGGCCGAGGCCGGCGCGGGACCGGTCTTCGCGGCCCTCGGCGTAACGGCGCTGCTGATTCTGCTCCTGGCGTGCGCGAATGTCGCCAATCTCCAGATCGCGCGGGCCATCGCACGTAACCGCGAGATCTCGGTGCGGCTCGCCCTCGGCGCGGGGCGCGGGCGTCTCCTGCGGCAGATGCTGGCCGAAAGCCTGCTGGTCGCCTCAATCGCCGGAGCCATCGGAGCGGTGCTCGCCGCTTGGGCGCCCTCCCGAATCGTCGATTCTCTCGTTGACGAACCGGGCGGCATCGCCATCCGCTTCAACAACGACTACCGCGTGCTCGGCTTCATCACCACCGTCACGCTGCTGGCCGCCCTCGTCTCCGGACTGGCGCCCGCTTGGGGCGCCGTGCGCAAAGCCGCCGCCGAAGGGCTGCGTGAAGGCCGCGCCGTCATCTCCGGGAGCCGCCTGCGCCGCGGCCTGCTTGTGGTCCAGGTCGCCCTGAGCGCGGTGCTCGTCAGCGGCGCCATGCTCATGGTGCGCGTGGCCGATCACGCCCGGCGCATCGACCCCGGACTGTCGCCCAGCCATGTCATTCACATGCAACTGGGCCTGGGTTCGAGCGGCGCCACCGACGAACAGTCGCGCGTTCTGGTCGCCGCACTCGGCGAACGCATCGCCGCGCTGCCCGGTATCGAATCCGTCGCCCAATCGCTCGCCGTCCCCCTTGGAAACACGAATATGGGCATGGGCGGAATCAAGGATCCGAACGGCGCCACCTTCAAGATGGGCTTTGACCGCGTCTCGCCCGATTTCCATGGCACGCTGCGCATTCCGCTGCGCGCCGGCGCCGGTTTTGGGCCGCGCGATGGCGATAGGGAAGGCGAAGTTGCCGTGCTCAACCAGGCTGCGGCCGAGCGGCTCTTCCCGGGCGAAAACCCACTGGGTAAACCGATCCAGCCAGGATCGAAGACGATCGTCGCCGGAGTCACGGGCAAGGTGACTACGCGGCAGTTCGGTTCGGAGAACGATCCGTACATGTGGGTGGCGGCGCCCGCCTCGCGGGGCACGCGGCTCTTGATCCGCCACGCGCCCGGCGCCGGCGAAGCCTTGCTGGCCGTGCTGCCCGCGCTGGCGCGTCAACAGGACAAGCGGTTCGTTGCGACGGCGGCGCCCTACAGCCAAACGGTGGCCGCCGCGCTCCGCGGCGTCGGCGTGGCCGCGGCCATTGCCGCCGTGCTGGGCGCTCTGGCGTTGCTGCTCGCCTGCGTCGGCATCTATGGCGTGGCGGCCTACGGCGTCTCGCGGCACACGCGAGAGATCGGACTGCGGATGGCGCTCGGCGCCCGGCCGGCGGGCATTTTTGCGATGGTGCTAAGGCAAAACCTGCGCACCGTGGGCGTGGGAGTGGCCGCGGGAGTTGCTGGCTCAATCGGCTTCGGGCAACTGTTGAAAGGCATGCTATACGGCCTTTCGCCCACGGACCCGGTGGCATTGGCGAGCGCGCTGGCGATTCTCACCGCCACGGCCGTGCTCGCGGTGCTGGCGCCCGCGCGCCGCGCCTCGGCAGTCGATCCGGCGATTACGCTGCGGGAAGATTGACTACGGGCCGCCGGCGTTGGCCAGCGCGCCTCGCAGCACGAGCACCGGTATGGCGCTGCCGATCATCGCCCATGTGCCCGGTTCAGGTGGGTTTGGCCGTGCTGAAAAGCACGTCGCCTCCATACTCATGAGGTAGGGTCTCCGTTATAGGTGTTGATGTTTCCCTCCCCATCGAAAACTGTGGGAGGTCTCGGAGGACGGCCTCGCCTTGCATCAGTCAGACGGAGATTGCCCGGTAGATCGTAGAAAGTAGCGACCCTCCGCTCGGAGCTTTTTGATAGGCTGAGAGCAAATTTTCTAGCACAGAAAAAGGAGAGTCGCCATGAAGAAACCATACCAGATTGAATCGCAGCAAGCAGTGAAGCGGCTAGAGAGACTGGCCGCCGAGGGAGACTCCGCCG
>SYLY01000269.1 GCA_005808475.1 Acidobacteriota bacterium | reverse complement strand
GGATCGAGGAAGCGAAGATGACGGGAATGACGCCGCCCGTGTTGACCTTGAGCGGAATGTGCGTGCTCGAGCCGCCGTACTGCCGCCGTCCGACCACGCGCTTGGCGTACTGCACCGGGATGCGCCGCTCACCGCGTTCCACAAGAATGATGAACGCCACCACGGCGACCATCACCGCCATGATCAGCAGGACATGCAGCACGTTCCACTGCCCGTTCCGCAGGTTGGCGTAGATTTCACCCATCGCGTCGGGCAGCCCGCGGACGATGCCCGCGAAGATGATCAGCGACATGCCATTACCGAGGCCGCGCTCGGAAATCTGCTCGCCGAGCCACATAATGAACGCCGTTCCGGTGGTGAGACTGAGCATCGTCAGCACGATGAAGCCAAAGCCCGGGTTCAGCACGAAGCCCTCGCCCAGGTTCTGTAGCGCCGTCGCGATGCCGACCGACTGGAGCAGCGCCAGGATCACCGTGAAATACCGCGTCCACTGGGTGATCTTGCGGCGGCCGATCTCGCCTTCCTTCTGCAGCTTTTCCAGGGCTGGCACCACTACCGTCATTAACTGTAGGATGATCGATGCCGTGATATACGGCATGATGCCCAGCGCGAAGACCGTCAACCGGCGGAAGGTGCCGCCGGAAAACATGTCGATGAAGCCGAAGAACGTCCCCTGGTTCTGCTCGAAGAACTGCTCGAGCTTGGTCCCGTTGATTCCGGGAGTCGGTATGTGCGCCCCAAGCCGGTAGATGGCCAGCATGATCAGGGTGAACAAGACGCGGCGGCGCAGGTCCGGGACCCGGAAGATGTTCGCTACGGCTTCGAAAAACTTGTTCATGGGTGGTTATTTCGCGGTCGGGGCTTCGATCTTGCCCTTGCCGGGCAACTTCTCCATGGTACCGCCTGCGGCGGCGATCTTCTTTTCCGCCGTTTCCGAAAACAGGTGCGCCGTGACGTGGATCTTCCGCGTCAACTCGCCCGTCCCGAGGATCTTCAGACCGTCGCGGAGCTTCTTGATCACTCCGGCCGCCAGGAGCGACGCCGGATCGAACGAGTCGCCCTCGAGCTTGTCGAGCCGCGAAAGGTTGAGCACCGTGTATTCCTTCTTGAAAGGCTGGTTGCTGAAGCCGCGCTTGGGCAAACGCCGGTGCAGCGGCATCTGGCCGCCCTCGAACCCGCGCATCTTCGAATAACCCGAGACCGCCTTGGCGCCCTTGTGCCCGCGTCCCGACGTCTTGCCGCGATGCGAGCCCATGCCCCGGCCGATGCGCCGCTTGGACTTTTGCTGCCCAGCGGGCGGCGTGAGATCACTGAGTTTCATGCGAGCCTTACTCCTCCACGATCGCCAGCAGGTGCGGAATTTTCTTGACCACGCCGCGGAAACCCGGGGTGTCCGGCCGCTCGACGACCTGTTGCATCTTGCGCAGCCCGAGCGAGCGGACCATGCGCTTCTGCGGTTCGATCCGCCCGATGGGCGAGCCGATCAGCTTGATCTTGATCTTGCCTTGCGACATACTCTAGCGCCCGGCTAATCAGCCGAGCTTCTCCTTGGCGATTCCACGCAAATCGGCCACTTCCTGCCGCCCGCGCAATTGGGCCAGCGCGGCGAAAGTGGCGCGGATCATATTGTGCGGGTTGCGCGATCCAATGGACTTGGTCAGAACGTTCGGAACCCCGGCGGCCTGCATCACCGCGCGCACCGGCCCGCCCGCGATCACTCCGGTTCCGGCCGGAGCCGGCTTGAGGAGCACCTGGCCCGCGCCGAAGCGGCCCAGAACCGTATGCAGAATCGTGTGATTCTGCACGTGGACCTTCTTCAGTCCGCGCTTGGCCGACTCGATGCCCTTCTTGATAGCCGCTGGAACCTCGCGCGCCTTGCCGGTGCCGAATCCGACCACTTTCTGGTTCGGATCTCCAACCACCACCAACGCGGCGAAACTCAGGTTCTTGCCGCCCTTGACCACCTTGGTCACGCGGTTGATGGATATCACCTGTTCCTTGAGGTTCAGGCCGTTGCTTTCCTGCTTCTTGAACGATTGCGGGGGCATTTGAGATTTAGAACTCCAGACCGGCTTCGCGTGCGGCTTCGGCCACGGCTTTGACGCGGCCGTGATAGAGAAAGCCGCCGCGATCGAACACGACTCTCTTGATTCCCTTTTCGATCGCCCGTTCGGCGACCAGTTTGCCGATCGATTTGGCGCCGGACAGGTTGCCTCCGCCCGGAACGCTCTTTTCGAGCGAAGAGGCGGATACCAGCGTCTGACCCTTACGGTCGTCGATGACTTGCGCGTAGATGTGCTTCACGCTACGAAATACGGCCAGCCGTGGACGCTCGGGCGTTCCGGCGATTTTCTTACGAATCCGCGTGTGCAGCCGGGTGCGATTCTCGGCGCGCGTGATGGGGTTGATCATGCGTTACTTGCCTCCCTTGCCGCCGGCGCCGGCCTTGCCGACCTTCTTGCGGAGTGCCTCGCCGGTGTACCGGACGCCCTTGTTCTTGTATGGATCGGGTGGACGGAGCGACCGCATGTTGGCCGCCGTTTGCCCGAGCAACTCCCGGTCGTGGCTGGTCAACGTGATGTGCGTCTGCTTCTCGATCTTCATGTCGACGCCCCCGGGCAGCAGGAACTCGACCGGGTGCGAATACCCCAGACTGAACACCGCCACGCGGCCCTTCAGATCCACGCGGTAGCCGATGCCGACGATGTCGAGTTCGCGCGTGAACCCGGCGCTCACGCCGGTCACCGCGTTGCTCGCCAACGCCCGCGTCAGACCGTGCAGCGCCGCCACCGAGTCGTTCTCGCGGGCGAACTCGAGCGTCCCGCCATTGTTCTTCACCGTCACGCCCGCCGGAAGCGGAACGCTGAGGGCGCCTTTCGGGCCCTTCACCTCGATCGTTTCGCCGATCTTCACCTCGACCCCCTTGGGGAGCGGCAGCGGCTTTTTACCGATTCTGGACATAGTTACCTCGGAGCCTTACCACAACTGGCACAGAATCTCGCCGCCGACACCGGCCTTGCGCGCCTCGGAGCCCGTCATCACGCCGCGCGAAGTGGTCAGGATGTTGACGCCGAGCCCGCCTAGCACCTTCGGAATCGAACCCGAATCGGCGTAGTGGCGGCAGCCCGGCTTCGACACGCGCTCCAGACGGGTGATCACCGGCTGATTGGCGGGCGTGTACTTGAGATAGATGCGGATCGTCTTCGCCGCGCCTTCCTCCACCAGCTTGTAGTTCAGGATGTAGCCCTCTTCCTTGAGAATCCGGGCGATCTCCATCTTGAGGTTGGAGGATGGGACGTCGACCTTCGGGTGGCGCGCCGTAAGGGCGTTGCGCACCCGGGTGAGCATGTCTGCAATGGGATCGGAAACCATCTTCTTTCGTTCCTCTTACCAGCTCGATTTGGTGACGCCTGGGATCTCGCCGGCAAGCGCCAGCTTCCGGAAACAGATCCGGCACAGGTGGAACTTGCGGAGATAGCCGCGAGGCCGTCCGCACTGCATGCAGCGGTTGCGCATTCGGACCGCGATCTTCGGCGTCTTTTTGTTCGCCGCCAGGTCGCGCTGAATAGCGGCCTTGAATTTCTCGTCCTTGGCGATCTTTGCGGTGGTTGCCATGTTGCGATTTCTCTCCTGCCTACTGCCGGAACGGCATCCCCAACGCCTTCAATAGCGCCACGCCCTCGGCGTCGGTCTTCGCCGTGGTCGTGATGCAGATGTTCATTCCCTTGATTTTGTCGACCTTGTTGTAATCGATTTCCGGGAAGATCAACTGATCCTTCAAGCCGAGCGTGTAGTTGCCGCGGCCGTCGAACGACTTCGACGATACTCCGCGGAAGTCTCGCACGCGCGGCAGCGCCACGTTCATCAGACGGTCCAGGAATTCGTACATGTGTTCGCCCCGCAAGGTCACCATCACCCCGATGGGCATCCCCTCGCGGACCTTGAACGCGGCCACCGACTTGCGGGCCTTGCACACCACCGGCTTCTGTCCGGTGATCGCGGTCAGCTCGGCCACGGCCCCGTCGATCAGCTTGGCGTTCTGAGTCGCCTCGCCCATGCCGATATTCAGGCAGACTTTCTCCAGCTTCGGAACGGCCATCGGGTTGGCGTACCCGAATTCCTTCTGAAGCGACTGGACTACGTTGGTTTTGTAATGTTCTCTGAGTCTGGCGGGCATGTTGACCTACTTCTTGTCCAGCGACTCGCCGGTCTTTCGCGCGATCCGGGTGCGGCGCACCGTACCGGTGGACGTTTCCTCCACCCGGTGTCCGATGCGGGTCACCGCGCCAGCCGAGGTCACCGCCATCACGTTGGAAACGTGAATCGACGCCTCGCGCTCGGCGATGCCGCCCTTGATCTGCTTGGCCGGGTTGGGCCGGGTGTGGCGCTTCACCAACTGGACGCCTTCGACGACGACGCGGCCGCGGCCGCGGTCGACCTCGATCACGCGCCCGGTCTTGCCTTTGTCGCGCCCGGCGATGACCTTCACCTGATCGCCCTTCCGGATTTTGATGTCGAGTGGAGCCGGAGCCTTCTTCCTACGCACTTATATTACCTCCGGGGCCAGGGAAACGATCTTCATGAATCGCTTGTCGCGCAACTCCCGCGCCACCGGCCCGAACACGCGCGTGCCCACCGGCTCGCCCAGTTCGTTCACCAGCACCGCGGCATTGGAGTCGAACCGGATATAGGTCCCGTCCTTGCGCCGGGTCTCCTTGCGCATCCGCACGATCACGCACCGAACCACTTTCCCTTTCTTGATACTCGAGTCCGGCGCGGCTTCCTTGACGGCGGCGGTGACGATGTCCCCGAGCCCCGCGCGCAGTCCGAGATCGCCGCCGCGCGGCAGGATACACTGCAACCTGCGGGCGCCGGAATTGTCGGCCACCTCGAGGATCGTTCTCATTCCGATCATGGCGATTACCCTCCTCCAGGTTCCTTATTTCTTCTTCTTCTTCTTCTTTTTCTTCAACGACACTTTGGGCCGCGTGTCGGCGTTCTCGGCCAAACCCACCTGCACCGCCCGGCGCACGATCTCGGCGAGCTGCCAGCGCTTCAACGCGCTCATCGGGCGGCACTCCACGATCCGCACCGTATCGCCGATCTTGGCATCGCCGGTCTCGTCGTGGGCGTAAAACTTGTTGCGCTTGGTGATGATGCGCTTGTACAAAGGGTGCGGAACCCGGCGCGTCACCTCGACCACGATGGTTTTGGCGGCCTTGTTCGACATTACCTGCCCGATCTTCTCTTGCTTGTTGTTGGATTGCTTTGCTTCGGCCATCGCGTTCTCGCTTCCAGGGCTACTTCTTGTCCGCGGATTCGCGCTCGCTCAGGATGGTCAGCATCCGGGCGCGGTCCTTGCGCATCTCGCGCATGTTCTTGAGCGCCTCGGTTTGTCCCATCTGATGCTGCAGCCGGAGGCGGAACGCCTTTTCGGGTCCCTCGCCCAACTGTTTGCGGATTTCGGTGGAGTCCAGCTCCCGGATCTTGCTCGCTTTCATCGCTCTTTCCTTACCCTACGCGGCCTCTTCGCGCTTCACGAACTTGCACGGGATCGGCAGCTTCTGGGCGGCCAGACGCATCGCCTCCTCCGCCGTCTTCCGGTCCACGCCTTCCATTTCGAACAGCACCCGGCCGGGACGAACCACGCACACCCAACCCTCGGGCGCGCCTTTTCCCTTACCCATTCTGGTTTCCTGGGGCTTCTTGGTGACCGGCTTGTCGGGGAACAGGCGAATCCACACCTTGCCGCCCCGCTTGATGAAGCGCGTCATGGCGATGCGCGCCGCTTCGATCTGGCGGTCGGTGATGTAGCAGTTCCGGAGCGCTTTCAAGCCGAAGTCGCCGAAAGACAGCGTGGAGCCGCGCCAGGCCAGGCCTTTGCGGCGCCCGCGCTGCTGCTTGCGGTACTTGACTTTCTTTGGCATCAACATGGCGGTGGATTCCTCTTATTCGGTCTTGTCGCCTTCGGTCTTGGCATCGGCCTTCCAGGAAGGCACGGGCTGGGACAACGGCGGAGCCACCGGCGTGGCGGCCGGCCGCGGCAGGCCGCCGGGAGGAGGCTGAACCGCCCCCGTCTCGGCGGGCGCGGCCACGGCGGGTGGATGGTACTGATGATGCTGCTGCTGCTGGGGAGGCGGGTGCGGCCCGCCGCGGTCTCCGCGCGGCCCGCGATCGCGGTCGCGATCCCGGCGTTGCGCCCGGCGCGGCTCGGGTTCGCCGGCCCGCAGCAGTTGCCGCGATCCATGCCCCTCGAGGATTTCGCCCCTGTATACCCAGCACTTGACGCCGATCACCCCATACGTGGTTCGCGCCTCGGCGAACCCGTAGTCGATGTCGGCGCGCAACGTGAGCTGCGGAAGTAGGCCCTGCAGGTACCACTCCGACCGCGCGATTTCGGCTCCGTTCAGCCGGCCGGCCACCCGAACCTTGATGCCCTTGCAGCCGAACCGCAGCGCGCTATCCACCGACTTGCGCATCGCCCGCCGGAACGCCACGCGCTTTTCGAGCTGCGTCGCGATCGACTCGGCGACCAACTGCGCGTCGAGTTCGGGCTTGTGCACTTCCTGAATGTCGATGAAGACCTCGCGCTTGGTCTTCTTGGCCAAATCCTGCTTCAGCTTCTCGATCTCGGCGCCCTTGCGTCCGATGATGATGCCGGGACGGGACGTGTGGATCGTGATGCGGAGCTTCTGTCCGGGACGGTCCACCTCGATGTTGCTCACGCCGGCCGCCTTCAGCCGGTCGCGGAGCTGCTGCTTCAGGTCCAGATCTTCCTTGAGCAGCCGCGCGTAATCGTGCTTGGAAAACCAGCGCGACCGCCAGGTCTTGGTGACCCCGAGGCGGAATCCATAGGGATGTACTTTTTGACCCATCGTCGATCTCGATTACCTCTCGTCCGCCACTTTTACGACAATATGCGCGGTGCGGCGCTGATAACGGTAGGCGCGTCCCATGGGGGCGGGCCGGATTCGCTTCTGACGTTGGCCCTCGTTGACGTAGGCTTCCGTGACGAACAGCTTGTCCACGTCGACGTCGTTCGAGCGGTTCTCGGCGTTGGCCACCGCCGACCGCACCAGCTTTTCCACCGCCGGCGCGATCCGTTTGTTGGTGACCCGCAGAATGCCGATCGCGTCGTTGACGGAGTGGCCCCGGATGAGGTCGATGACCAACCGGGCCTTCTGCGGCGAGATGCGAACTCCGCGGGCTTCGGCTCTTGCAACCATGGCGGCTCCTTACCCCTTCCCCTTCGTTTCGGCGGCCTTGTTGGCGTGCCCCTTGAACAGGCGCGTGGGCGAGAATTCGCCGAGTTTGTGCCCCACCATGTTCTCGGTAATGTAAACGGGGATGAACTTCCTGCCGTTGTGCACGGCCAAAGTGTGGCCGATGAACTCGGGCAGAATCGTCGACCGGCGCGACCATGTCCGCACCACTTTTCTTTCGTTTCTGTCGTTCATCCCGCCGACCCTGCGAAGCAGATGGTCGTCGACGAACGGTCCTTTTGCAAGCGAACGGCCCATGGATTAGCTCTTCTTCTTTCTCGAAACGATGAACTTGTCGGTGCGCTTGTTGGATCGCGTCTTGTAACCGCGGGTAGGCTGGCCCCACGGCGTCACCGGATGGCGTCCGCCCGAGGTGCGGCCCTCGCCG
>SYLY01000268.1 GCA_005808475.1 Acidobacteriota bacterium | reverse complement strand
CCATGCCCGACGGCGGCACGCTGTCGTTTGAAACCTCCGACCATCCGGGTGGCGACTTCCCCGCTCCCGCCATCCGCATCTCGGTGCTCGACACCGGCTGCGGCATCGCGCCCGCTATCCGCGAGACCATCTTCGAACCCTTCTTCACCACCAAGCCGCTAGGGCGCGGGTCGGGCATGGGACTCGCCATCGTCGACCGCGTCGTCCGCGGCCACCGGGGCGCGATTCGCGTCTACAGCGAGGCCGGACGCGGGTCGGAGTTCCGCATTCTATTGCCGGGCCGGCGCGCCTTGCCCGGCATCGACGGCGATGAAACCGCCGCCTGAGGCGCTCATGGACACCATCGACCGCTTTCTCGACCCCGAATCGATAGCCCGCGACACGCTCGACTTCGTCCGCGTCCGCTCGGAAACCGGCGCCGAAGGCCCTGGCAGCGTCTTCCTGGCTGACCTGATGCGGCGCCAAGGTCTGGAACCCGTCTTCGACGAGGTGGAGCCCGGCCGCCCTAACGTCGTCTGCCGCATCCCAGGAACGGCGGGCGGTCCGGTGCTGGTGTTCAACGGCCACACCGACACCATCCCCATTGGCGCCAGTTCCCCGCCGGCCCGCGATGGAGACTGGATCGTCGGCCGCGGAACCGAGGACATGAAGGGCGGACTGGTGGCAATGGTCCACGCAGCGTCGGCGCTTCGGCGCGCGGGCGTCCGGCTTCGCGGCGACTTGTACCTCACCGGCGTCATCGGTCACGAGGCCCCGGCCGGGAAGAAGGAGGGCCCGCGCCGGTTGATCGAACAGTTGCGGTCGCGGGAGATCCCGGCGGATGCGATCGTGATTGTCGAAGGTCCGAACGCGATCTGGGCGGCCAGCCTCGGCTCGACGATTTTCCAGGTCTCGATTCGTTCCCCCCGCGGACCCATCCACACCATCAAGATCCCGTACGCCGAGAATCCGGCCCGGTGGATCGGACGCGTGCTCGAGCGGTTCGCCCAGTTCGAAGCGGAGTTCGAGGCGGGCCCGAAGCATCCGCTGTGCGGCCGCGAGCGCCTCAACGCCGGCATCGTGCAAGGCGGCGATTACATGAATCGCGTCCCGACCCCGGTCACCGTCACCGGCACCTGGCGATGGACGCCTGGCAAAACACGCGCCGATCTGGAAACGCGCCTCGAGGCCCTGTGCCGCGAGATCGCGGACGAATCCGGACTGCCGTGCGAGTGGAAACTCGAGACGACCGCGGCGCGCGAGCCGTTCGAGACACCGGAATCGCACCCGGTGGTGCGGGCGCTCCAGTCCGCGGTGACGGGCATCGACGGTGCGCCGGCCGCGGTGATCGGCATGGGCTTGGTCGGCGACGCGAATCTGTACGCGAACGACGGCGGCGTACCCACCGTTTATTACGGCCCGGCCCATGAGACGGCGCATTCCGACGACGAGCGCGTCTCGATCGGAAAGCTGCACCGTTGCGCGCGCGTCTACGCGGCGGCCGCCATGGAGTTCTGCGGAGTAGAGTGAAGACGAGGACTCGAAGAGTCCTCCGGCGCCTCGGGTTTCCCTATTTGTCCCCCGACGCCGCTTAGAAGAGGGAGTCTTCGCATGCCCCACATCATACCCCCAAACGGGGCTACGCTCAAACAGATGAATCGACGCTGCTTCCTGGCGGCGGCGGCAAGCGCGCCGGTCGCGGCGGCGCCGTCGCGCACAACAGTGGCAATCGAGGGAGACAGGTTCCTCGTCAACGGCAAGCCCACCTATCAGGGCCGGACCTGGGAGGGCCACAAAATCGAGGGTCTTCTGATGAACTCGCGGATGATCCAGGGAATCTTCGACGATGAGAACCCGGAGACGGTGGGCCGGTGGGCCAAGGATGGGCGGCCATGGGACCCGGCACGCAACACGCGCGAGTTCCTGGCGGCGATGCCCTCTTGGAAAAAGCACGGTTTACTCGGCATCGTCGTGGGACTTCAAGGCGGCAGCCCGGAGGGATACTCCAAGAGCCAGCCATGGAGGAACAGCGCATTTACCCCCGACGGCGGCTTGAAACCTGCCTACATGGGGCGTCTGAAGGAAATCCTCGACAAGGCCGATCAACTTGGCATGGTTCCCATCGTGAACTACTTCTACTTCGGGCAGGACCAGTGGCTGAACGGCGCACCCGCCGTGCGGCGCGCGGCCCGCAACGCCACCGAGTGGATTCTCGATCGCGGCTACCGGAACGCAATCGTGGATGTGGTGAACGAATCGGACAATCGCGCTTACGACCACGACGCTCTGAAGGCGGCGCAGGCTCACGAATTGGTCGCGCTGGTGAAGTCGGTTTCGAAGGGCGGGCGGCGGCTGCTCACCGGAACCAGCTTCAACGGCGGATCGATTCCGCCCCCGGCCGTGGTGGCCGAATCCGATTTCGTGATCATGCACGGCAATGGCGTCAAGGATCCGGCACGGATCACGGCGATGGTGGACACGGTGCGAAAGATGCCGGAGTACAAATCGAAGCCGGTCCTGTTCGACGAGGACGACCATTTCGATTTCGAAAAACCGGTCAACAACATGAGGAGCGCCATCGCGTCCTACGCCGGGTGGGGTTTCTTCGATCCCAAGGCTATCAATCGATGCCTGTCGACTGGTCGATCCGGACCGATCGGCAGAAGTCGTTCTTTCAATTCCTGGGACGGGTCACCGGAGTATGAGTTCTCTTCGTGGAGGCATCGCCGGATGCGGATTCTTCGCCCAGTTCCAACTGGACGCGTGGAAACGGATCCCCGGCGTCGAGATCGTCGCGGCGTGCGACCCGGATCTGGATCGCGCGCGAGCGGCGGCGCCGCGCGCGTATGCCTCCGCGGAGAAAATGCTGGAATCGGAGAAGCTGGACTTCATCGATATCGCGACGCGGCCGGAGACTCATCTCGAGCTGGTGAGGCTCGCCGCCGCCCACCGTTCGGCCGCCATCTGCCAGAAGCCGATGGCCCCGTCGTACGCGGACGCCGTCGCCATGGTGGAGGCAAGCGGGGCGGCGGGCATCCGGCTGATGATTCACGAGAACTGGCGTTGGCAGCCGTGGTATCGCGTGGTCCGGGCGCGCATTCTGGCGGGCGATATCGGCGAACCGGTTACTTACTGCTTCCGCATCCGCCGCGCGGACGGCGCGGGGGCCGAACCGTACCGGCTGCAGCCGTACTTCCGGACCATGCCGCGGTTGCTGATGTACGAGACGATGATCCATCCGGTGGACACGGCGCGATATCTGTTCGGCGATATCCGGTCGGTGTCGGCGACAGCGCGGCGCCGCAACCCGGCGGTCGCCGGCGAGGACGTGTGCCTGATGACGTTGACGCACGAGGACGGCCTGTCCGGCATTGCCGACGGGCACCGGTTTCTCGACCTGATGACGGCGAGCCCTCCGCTCGGCGACGCCTTTTTCGAAGGCGACGACGGCTGGCTGCAGGTGATCGCTTCGGGAGACGTGTTCCGCGATGAGCAACTGATCTGGCGCAACGACGTGACCGAGGGATACCGAGGCGACAGCGTGCGGGCCACGCAGGCCCACTTCGTCGACTGCCTGCGGACCGGCGAAGCGTTCGAAACCGGCGGGCGCGACTATTTGAAGAGCTACGCGGTGGTGGAGGCGGCGTACGCGAGCGCGGCGTACGGACGCGTGGTATCGGTCGAGGAGGCCCCGGCTCTTGCGGCTCGTCATTCCTGAACTTTCCTTGGTGCTGCTGGCCGGGCCGACGGGATCCGGCAAGACCACGTTTGCCCGGAAACACTTCAAGGCATCGGAGATCCTGTCGATCGAGCAGGTACGCGAACTGGTCGCCGACGACGCGATCGATCCAGCGGCCTACGACGATGCGTTCGCGTCCATGAGCTATCTCGCGATGAGGCGGCTCTCGGCCGGACGCATGACGGTAATCGACGACCGGAACCTGGATCCGGACGCGCGAAAGATGCTGATCGGGCTCGCTCGCGAGCATCACGTAGTCCCGGTTGGCGTGGTGTTCCACCTTCCCGAGGCGGTGCTGCACCAGCGCAATCGCGCCAGGGGCGACGACGTTCACCCTCCCGAGCGGATCGCCAGGGAACATATCCTGCTGCGGCAGCAATTGGCTGGGCTCGAGAAGGAAGGTTTCCGGCACATCTTCGAGTTCCTTTCCCTGCAAGAGGTGGAATCGGTGGAGGTGCAACGGCAGCGGCCGTGGAACCGCCGCACCGACGAGCGCGGGCCTTTCGACATCGTGGGCGATGTCCATGGGTGCTACGACGAACTGCGCCTCTTGCTTCAAAAGCTCGGCTATCTCGTCTATCGCGACGGCGACTCGCCGCTTTCCCATCATCAGATCGAGCACCCTCTCGGGCGGCGGCTGGTGTTTCTCGGCGACTTGGCGGGACACGGCCCGAAGATCGTGGAAACGCTGCGGCTGGTGATGGACGCCGTGGACGCGGGCCTCGCCCTGACCGTGCCCGGCGATCACGACGCGCGCCTGGTGGAGTGGCTGCACGGACATCCGGCGATACGCTCGGAAGGACTGGACGCTTCCGCGCGCCAGATGGAAGAAACGCCGGAGGAGTTCCGCCAGGAAACGCGCGGGTTCCTGTCGAGCACCGTCAGCCACTACGTGTTCGACGACGGCAAGCTGGTGGTGGCGCACGCCGGACTCCCGGAGGCTTTGCAGGGCCGGGGATCCCTCCAGGTGCGCCAGTTCGCCATCCACGGCGAGCGGCTTCGCGACGAAGCAACTCCCTCCGTTCCGTCCTGGCCGAAGCACTATAACGGCCGCGCGGAAGTGGTCTACGGCCATTGCGCCGTGAGGCAGGCGCAGTGGGTCAACCGCACGATTTGCATCGACACCGCCTGCGTTTTCGGCGGCAAGCTAACGGCGCTCCGGTATCCGGAACGCGAGTTGGTCTCCGTCGACGCGCTGCGGACACACGTCTCGCTGTTGAGCAGCCTTTTCGCTCCAGCGCACGCGCTGCCGGTCCCGCACCGCTGACCCGCGATTCGCTCGAGATATAGTGGGAATCGTGAAACTGAACGATCGCCGCCGCTTCCTGCGGCTCTCCGCCGCCGGTTCGCTGGCCGCCGCCGCTTCCGCCGACATCGTCCCCGCCGGATCCGGATACGCCAACCCGAGGAAAGTGCTGCTATGGGAAAGCACCCGCAAGGAGTTTCGCGACCTCATCGAAGGCGGATCGCTCGATGCGATGATTCTGCCGACCGGCAGCACCGAGCAGCACAACGAGCATCTGGCGATGATCAACGACACCGCCAGCGTGACGCTGGTGGCGCAGAAAGCGGCGCTGAGCCTTTATCCGCGAGTGATGGTGGCGACGCCTGTTCCCGTCGGAATCTCCCCGCATTGGATGGACCGCAAAGGGACCCTCACCCTGAAGCGCGAGACGTTCCTGGCGGTGGTCTTCGAGATTTGCGAGAGCTTGCAGGTCCACGGCGTGAAGAAGATCCTCATCCTGAACGGGCACGGCGGCAACGTAATTCCGCTCCGCGAGAGCGTTACGGAGTTCTCGAGGAAGCTGGGCATCCGGATCGAGATCAACTCCTACTGGGACGCCTACACGCCCGACATCGTGAAGAAGTACATGGAGGCGGGCAAGGCGCCGGGGCACGCCGGGGAGTTCGAGACTTCGTTCGCAATGGCCGCTTTCCCGGAACGCGTCCATTGGGAGGGAGTCGACTACGCCAAGGCGAAGACGAAGCTGAAGATCAAGGAAGCGGCGTCGGCGATTCAGGACGAGGAGTTTGCGCGCGACGCCAAGCTCGCCTCCACCGCCAAGGGCGAAGCGATGATCGATATCGCGGTCAAATGGACGGCAAACCGGCTGCGCCAGTTGATCGCCGCGTGACCCGGGGCGCCTTCCTCGGATCGGCGGCCGCGGCGCTGGCGGCGGACGCCTACTCCGCCGGCGAGCAGGCTTGGCGGAACCGCCGGGAAGCCGCGTTGAAGGCTCCCGGTGGATGGTTGACCGTCACTGGTCTGCACTGGCTCGAAGAGGGCGGCGCGCCGGTGGAACCATCGCCCGGCTACTCCTTCGAACTGCGCGGCGGGCGCGTGCTGCTGTCGCGCGAAGGGAAGGAAACCGAGGTCCGCACGGACAAGAACCCGCCGCCCGAGTCCATCCTGACCGGAACGCTGGCAATGACGGCCATTGTGCGCGGTCCGCGCACGGGCATCCGCGTCCGTGACAGCCAAAGCCGCCTCCTGCGCGAGTTCAGCGGATTGCTTTGGTATTCCGTCGACCGGCGCTGGCGGGTCGAGGCGCGATGGATTCGGCATCCCTCGCCTCAAAAGCGCGAGATCGACTCGGTGGGCGGCATCCGGCAGCAGTTGACCAGCCTGGGCGTGGCGGAGTTCCGGCTAGACGGACGCGACCTACGCCTGGACGCGCTCGAGGATCCGGACGGACTGTTCTTCGTATTCAAAGACGAAACCGCCCGAACGGACACCTATCCGGGCGGCCGGTTCTTGTATGCGCCGCCGCCTTCCGGCGGACGGGTGACGCTCGATTTCAACAGGGCGGAAAACCCGCCCTGTGCTTTCACGCCTTACGCCACCTGTCCGCTAGCGCCCCGCGGCAACTGGCTGCCCGCCGCGGTCCCGGCGGGCGAAAAACGGTATCACTGACCGGCGGCTATCTCTTGGCCAACAGGTCGCGGATTTCTCCGAGCAGCTTCTGCTCCGGCGTCGGACCCGGCGGCGGTGGCGGCGGCGGCGGAACCTCGGCGCGCTTCATGTTGTTCATACCCTTGACGAGCAAGAAGATCACGAAGGCCAGGATCAGGAAGTTAACGAGGATCGTAATGAAGTTGCCGTACGCGAACAGGTTGGCCCCCGCCTTCTTGGCTTCGACCAGCGACGGATAGACTTTGTCGTCGGTCAAGTTCAGGTACATGTTGCTGAAATCGACGGTGCCGATCACCTTGCCGACCAGCGGCATGATCATGTCAGCGACAATGGAATCGACGATCTTCCCAAAGGCGGCTCCGATGATGACGCCAACCGCCAAATCCATCACGTTGCCCTTGAGCGCGAACTCTTTGAATTCTTTGAACATTTATTCCCCGTAACGAAGTGAACTACTTGCAAAACCCAATTTGACAATCGAAAAGTTCGTGCTATGGAACACCTATCGAGTGGGTGCGCCGCT